>CABSMN010000056.1 GCA_902478765.1 uncultured Collinsella sp. | reverse complement strand
TAAGAGACAGAGGTCGGTGCACTGACCGTCGCCGTCGTGACCAAGCCCTTCACCTTCGAGGGCCGCAAGCGCAAGAAGAGCGCCGAGGAGGGCATTAAGACCCTCTCCGATTGCGTCGACACCATGATTGTCATCCCTAACGATAAGCTGCTCGACATCGCCGAGAAGAAGACCACCATGCTCGAGGCCTTCGCGATTGCTGATGGCGTCCTTTCCCAGGGCACCCAGGGCATCACCGACCTCATCACCGTCCCCGGTATCATCAACCTGGACTTCGCCGATGTTAAGACCATCATGAAGCAGGCCGGTACCGCCATGATGGGTATCGGTACCTCTTCTGGGGATACCCGTGCCGTCGACGCAGCCCAGCAGGCCATCTCCAGCCCGCTGCTCGAGAGCTCCATCGATGGTGCCACACGCGTGCTGCTCTCCATCGCCGGTTCCAAGGACCTGGGCATCCAGGAGATCAGCGATGCCGCCGACGTTGTCGCCAACGCCGTCGACCCCGAGGCCAACATCATCTTCGGTACCGTTGTCGACGAGTCCCTGGGCGATCAGGTGCGTATCACCGTCATCGCTACGGGCTTCTCCGACTCCAACGTCAACCGTCAGGACGAGCTCTTTGCTGCTCAGCAGTCTCAGAGCAAGGCCGCTGCCTCCGCTGAGCCGCAGCGCACCGCTCCGGCCACCAGCCCGGCTCAGGCCGCTCCGACCCGCAACGTCGGTGGCACCGAGCTTCCTAACTTCGGCAACGATCAGTTCGAGCTTCCCGACTTCCTGAAGCGCGGCAGCTTCTAAGTCGTTCTTTGCATTGTTGTGCACAGGGGCGTGTCCGTATGGACGCGCCCTTTTTATTTCGACTTTGTAAACTAGAACCTCCAATCTCTTTACGTTCCCTTTACGATTGCCTCCAGCGCAGCAGGTATCCTTTTAGAGAAGTATGACAGCCGTATAAACGCTGGCTGTAGCGGCGATGCCGCGGTACTTGTGTTATTAGGAGGCTTTAGTATGGCAGCACGTGCGGACAAAGTTTCGCGTGTCGACCATGATGGAGTTACGTTGGTGGAAGGCGCGACATCCGATGTTCGCTTTGCCTTCACCGAGCGCGCCGGTGGTGTTTCCGAAGATGCGTACTCCTCACTCAACTTGGGCTCGCATGTTGGCGATGATCCCTTTGCTGTTCAAGAAAATCGTCGTCGCGCGCTCGAGGCTATGGGTGCCGCCGAGTGCGAGCACAACCTGCTCGTTCCCAATCAGGTCCATGGTGACCATATCGTTGCGGTGACCTCGAACGGCGCCGATGACCTTGAGGACGTCCGCGAGCAGATTGCCGAGGGCTGCGATGCCATCGTCTGTACGGCGCATAACGTACCCGTGCTGCTCTGCTTTGCCGACTGCGTTCCCGTGGTGCTGGTGGCCCCTGGCGGATTTGCCGTGGTGCACTCCGGTTGGAAGGGCACGATTGCACGCATTTCCGCCAAGGCGTGCCAGGCGCTTTGCGATGCTGCCGGTTGCGATGCGAGCGGCGTTTCCGCCTATATCGGCCCCCATATCTTGGGTGACGAATATGAGGTATCCCAGGAACTCATGGATCGCTTTGCCGCCGAGTTCTCTTGCATCGATGCGAGTACCTCTCGCATGCTCGATCTTTCCGCTGCCATTCGCGAGGCGCTGGTAGATGTCGGTGTCGACGCGGATAATATCGTGGATACCCAGCTTTCGACCGTGCGTCAGAACGACCGCTTTTATTCCTACCGTAACGAGGGCGGCACCTGTGGGCGCCATGCTGCGATCGGCGTGATGCTATGAGAAAGATCGTATCGGTCCTGAGCGCCGCTGTGCTTACGCTTACGCTGTGCGCCTGTTCTTCGGGATCTTCTACCTCTTCCATTACCGTGGCCGGCTCCACGACCTGCCTTCCTATCGCCGAGATTGCGGCCGAGGGCTTTAAGGAGGAGACCGGCATCGACGTGCTCGTTTCCGGTTTGGGTTCTTCCGCTGGCATCGAGGCCGTCAGCGCCGGAACGGCCGATATCGCCAGCTCCTCCCGTGGGCTCAATGCCGACGAACAGGATCTGGGCCTGACCCCCATCGTAATTGCCCACGACGGTATCGCGGTCATCGTGAACGACGATAACCCGGTCGATAACCTCTCGACCGAGCAGCTCCGCGATATTTACGCCGGCAAGATCACCAACTGGAAGGAAGTCGGCGGAGAGGACCTGAAAATCCAGGTCATCAACCGAGACGAGGCGTCTGGTACGCGTGAGGCCTTCCGCACCATCGTGATGGACGGCACCTCGTTCGATCGCCGCTCGGCCGTTCTTTCGGGCACGGGCCAGGTGCGCGACGTGGTATCTCGTTCGCGCGGGGCCATCGGCTACATTTCGCTGGGCTTTGTCGATAGCCTCAACGCCAAGACCTCGGTCAAGGCCGTCTCGGTCAATCATGTTGAGGCGTCCGAGAAGACGGTCGCGAGCGGCGGCTATCCCATCTCGCGCGACCTTTACTTCTTTGTGAAGGGTGCTCCTTCGCAGCAGGCGCAGGATTACATCGACTACGTGACGTCCGAAAAGATGGACAAGCAGATTCGCGAGGCGGGCTTTATTCCCGTCACCAACGACGAGAAGGGGAGTGAGTAGCATGGAAGCACAGGAAAACTCCCAGACTGAGCAGAATGCTCAGGCGCCCAAGAAGCGCGAGCTGGCGCTCGTATCGCGCAGTACCTATATCAAGGAGAAAGCGCTGCAGTGGATCTTCTTTGCCTGCGCGTTCTTGGCGGTCGTTACCGTCATCTTGATTTTTGTCTTTACCACGTACTCGGCGCTGCCCGTCTTTACCGACATCGGTCTGGCGGACTTCTTTAGCTTTACGTGGGCGCCCTCTGAGGGCCACTACGGCATCATGTCGCTGCTTGCCGGCTCGGGTCTGGTGACCGTCGGTGCGCTCGCCATGGGCGTGCCGCTAGGTGTGGGTACGGCCGTGTACCTGGTCGAGATCGCCGGCAAGCGCGTGCGCAAGCTTATCAGCCCTGCCGTTGACCTGTTGGCCGGCATCCCTTCTATCATCTATGGCTTCTTTGGAATGATCATCATCCGTCCGTTTATCGCGCAACTGACAGGCGGTCTTGGTTTTGGTGCGCTGACGGCGTGGTTCGTGCTCGCCATTATGATCGTGCCCACCATTACGACGCTTACCATCGATGCCCTCAATTCCATTCCCATGGGTATTCGCGAGGCGTCGTATGCCATGGGCGCCACCAAGTGGCAGACCATCTATAAGGTCGTATTACCTGCCGCTAAGCTGGGTATCGTGGATGCCATCGTGCTGGGTATGGGCCGTGCCATCGGAGAGACCATGGCCGTGCTCATGGTCGTGGGTAATGCCCCGGTTATTCCCGACAGCATTGCGAGCCCTATCTCGACGCTCACGAGCCAGATCGCGCTCGACATGAGCTATTCCTCGGGTCTGCATCGCTCGGCGCTGTTCGGCATGGGCGTGGTCCTGTTTATCATCTCCGCCACGCTGGTGGGCATCGTCCGTCTGATTTCCAAGAAGAAGAGGGGGTAGGCTATGTCCGATTCCGTTGACACGACGGTCGATACGACCTCGTCGCGCGAGCGCATCAAGCGTGCCCTTTCCCACGGCAAGAAGGGCCGCATCAACAAGGACCTGTCCAACAAGATCATGCTTGGCGTGTTCCGTGCCGCGGCATACATCACCACGCTGGTGCTGGTCGCTATCATCGCCTACGTGGTCATTAACGGCCTGCCGCATATCTCACTCGACTTTATCTTCGGTTGGCCCCAGGGCGTCAACGCCGAGGGCGGAATTTGGCCCACAATCGTCTCGACCGTCTATGTGACGGCACTCGCCATGCTTATCTGCACGCCGATCGCTGTGCTGGCAGCCGTCTATCTGGCCGAGTACGCCAAGCAGGGCAAGGTCGTCGAGCTCATTCGCTACGCTGCTGACGCTTTGGCCTCGGTGCCCTCCATCGTTATGGGCCTGTTTGGCTACGCCTTGTTTGTCGAGGCTATGGGTCTGGGCCTTTCGATGGTCTCGGCCGCCCTGGCACTCGCGCTCTTGATGCTTCCCATCGTCATGCGCACCACCGAAGAGGCCATTCGCGCCGTTCCGCGCTATATCCGGTGGGGTGCGTACGGCCTGGGCGCCACCAAGTGGCAGGTCGTCTCCAAGATCGTGCTTCCTTCTGCCTTTGGCCGTATTGCCACGGGTATCGTCCTCGCCATCGGCCGTGCCATTGGCGAGACCGCGGTGGTGCTCTACACCATGGGCCAGGCCATCAATCTACCTATTTCGCCGCTCGATTCCGGCCGCCCCATGACGGTTCACCTGTACCTGCTTGCCAACGACGGCATCAACATGAACGCAGCCTATGGCACCGCGCTCTTGCTGATGGTGATCATTCTGGCCTTCAACCTGTTTGCGCGCTTCCTGTCGCGCAAGCGTCGCTAGTTAAGGAGTCCCATGTCCGTTTATCAGTCCGCTCCCACGCTGGAGCAAGCGGCCATTACGGCCAAGGATTTCAACTTTTGGTACGGTGACTTTCATGCGCTGACGGGGCTTGACCTCAACATCGCCAAAAACGCCATCACCTCCTTCATTGGCCCTTCGGGCTGCGGCAAGTCGACGTTTTTGCGCTGCATCAACCGCATGAATGATCTGATCGAGGGTACGCGCGTCGCGGGCACCATGACGCTCGACGGCAATGATATCTATGCCGAGGGTGTCGACCCGGTCGACCTCCGTCGTCGTGTGGGCATGATCTTTCAGCAGCCCAACCCGTTTCCCAAATCCATCTACGAGAATGTCGCCTTTGGCCCTCGTCTGCAGGGCGTGACTAGCAAAAGCGACCTCGATGACATCGTGGAAGAATCGCTCAAACGCGCCAACCTCTGGAAAGAGGTATCCAATCAGCTCAACAAGGATGGTTTGGCGCTCTCGGGCGGTCAGCAGCAGCGTCTGTGCATCGCGCGCGTGCTTGCGGTGCAGCCCGATGTCCTTCTGATGGACGAGCCATGCTCCGCCATCGACCCCACGTCCGTCTCTAAGGTTGAGGATCTGATGGCCGAGCTGGCGCCCGAGATGACGATCATCATCGTCACGCATTCAATGCAGCAGGCAGCTCGTATCAGCGACTACACCGCATTCTTCTTGCAGGAAGTTGCCGGCGAGCCCGCCACGCTCATCGAGTATGGTCAAACCGACGCGATCTTCACAAGCCCGGTAGATTCGCGGACGGAAGACTATATCACCGGCCGCTTTGGCTGATCGGTGCGACTAGTCCCAATCCGATCGGACCTGGTCCGGTGCGTATTCACTGTGCGGGCGGCATGACCGCACCCAACTGATTGGAGTGAACCATGCGCAAACTGTTTTCCCGTCAGCTCATCGAGGCCCGTCACGAGATGCTGAGCATCTACGAGGCCGTCGATCTGGCCCTCCACGATGCCGTTAAGGCCTATTTGACCGACGACCGCAAGCTCGCCACCAAGACCAAGAAGCGCACGCTTTCGATTGACGCACGCTGCGCCAACCTGGAGGCCGTCTGCTACAACCTGATCGCCACGCAGTCACCGGTCGCCTCCGACTTCCGCCTGCTTCAGACGATCATCTACGTCGACTTTAACCTGCAACGCATGACCGATAAGGTCCGTCAGATCTGCCGTGCCGCCAGCCACATGGTCAAGGCCGATATCTCGCTGCCTCAGGAGCTTGTGACCTTGGTTGATGCCGAGGCCGAGGCCGTCTACCAGGTGCTTGGTTCCTCGATCTCCGCTCTGGTCGCCAACGACATGTCCATCATCTGCAACCTGGCCGTCGAGGACGAGCCGGTGCACGCTGCCTATGAGAAGTTCTTCCGTACCTTTAACCGCATGGACGCCGGCGAGTTTATGGACGACGACAGCAACTACGATGACCTGCGCCGCGCCATCATGGTCTCGCGCTACCTTGATCGTATCGCCTCGATTTCCATCGATGCCGCCTGCCGTCTGACCTTCCTGCTGACCGGACAGCGTATGACTGCCGGTGATATCGCCTGCACTGATGAGGATGAGCTCGAGAGCATGCGCGTGCCTTCGGGCGAGGGTGTTATCATGAGGCCCGCCGTCGATGCACGCTACGTTGCCAAGGTGCCCGTTAACGAGGTCAGCGAGGGTCTTCGCTACCTGCTCGATCATCTTGAGGATGAGGACGATGGCGAGGACGACGAGGAGTAAGTAACCCCGTTCGTCGAAAGATTGTAAATACCTAAGTGAGCGCGGCCTTGCACATGCGGGGCCGCGCTCTTGCGTTAGCATGGGACTACTTGTTTGGCTGTCAGCGGAGGCGATTGGCAATGGATAACTATTTGGACTTGATGCGCGCTCGCCGCGAGCAGATTCTGGAACGTTTTTATGCGGCGCTCGATCGCGCGGGCCGTCCCCACGACGCCGCGAGCCTCATTGCCGTGTCCAAGACCGTTGGTGTCGATGAGACCGTTGCCGCCATCCAGGCGGGGTATCGCCATTTTGCCGAGAACCGCCCGCAGGAGCTGGTTCGCAAGCTCACGGGTCTGGCGGAGCATCCGGAGCTGCCCGAGGTGCGCTTCGATATGATCGGCAACCTGCAGACCAATAAGATCAATGCGGTGCTGGGCTCAGCCGAGCTGATTCACTCGGTGGGTTCGCTGCATCTGGCGCAGGCGATCTCGAGCCGTGCTGTCCGCAAGATTGAGGCAGGCGAGCTCGCCGGCCCCCAGCGTGTGCTCATTGAGGTCAATGTGAGTGGTGAGGAGTCGAAGGGAGGCTTTTCGCCCGATGAGATTCGCGCCGCCGCGGGTGAGCTTGCGGAACTTGAGGGAATTTGCGTGCAGGGGCTTATGACTATGGCGCCCCGGGGGAATAAGCTGTCTCTTATACACATCTGACGCTGCCGACGAAGC
>CABSMN010000055.1 GCA_902478765.1 uncultured Collinsella sp. | reverse complement strand
GGCAGCGTCAGATGTGTATAAGAGACAGAGGGCAAGTACCCCGACGACATCGACGAGCTCGATCAGCCAGGTCTGACCTACGCCAGCGCCGTGCGCTCCAAGTATCCGCGCGCCCGCGTGCTCTCCATCGACACTTCCAAGGCCGAGGCCCTGCCCGGCGTGGTGGGCATCCTGCGCGCCGAGGACGTGCCGGTCAACCAAGTCGGCCACCTTATCCAGGACTGGGACGTCATGATCGCGGCGGGCGATATCACCCGCTGCGTGGGCGATGCCATCGTGCTGGTGGTTGCCGAGGACGAGGCGACGCTCGAGAAGGCCAAGAAGCTCGTAAAGATCGATTACGAGCCGCTGGAGCCCGTGCGTAACATTGTCGAGGCCAGGGCTGCCGACGCCCCGCGCCTGCACGACAGCTTCTTTGCCTTTGGCAACACGGTGGAGCTCAAGGACAACGTGTGCCAGAGCCGCCATGTGACGCGCGGCGACGCCGCCAAGGCGTTGGCGGAGAGCGCATTTACCGTGACGCAGCGCTTTACCACGCCCTTTACCGAGCATGCCTTCTTGGAGCCTGAGTGCGCCGTCGCCTTCCCGTACAAGAACGGCGTCAAGGTGCAGTCGACCGACCAGGGTGCCTACGATACGCGCAAAGAGTGCGCCCACATGTTTGGCTGGGATAGCGAACCCGAGCGTGTGGTCGTCGAGACCATGCTCGTGGGTGGCGGCTTTGGCGGTAAGGAGGACGTTTCGGTCCAGCACCTGGCCGCGCTCGCCGCATATAAGTTCCAGCGTCCTGTGAAGTGCAAGCTCACGCGTGCCGAGTCGCTCGCGTTCCATCCCAAGCGCCACGCCATGGACGGCACCTTTACGCTGGGCTGCGACGCCGAGGGCAACTTTACCGGCCTGGACTGCGAGATCAACTTTGATACCGGTGCCTACGCGTCGCTGTGCGGCCCGGTGCTCGAGCGCGCCTGCACGCATGCCGTCGGCCCCTACAAGTACCAGAACACCGACATCCGCGGCTTTGGCTACTACACTAACAACCCGCCTGCCGGCGCGTACCGTGGCTTTGGCGTTTGCCAGTCCGAGTTTGCACTCGAGAGCCTGATCGACCTACTGGCCGAGAAGGTCGGCCTGGATCCGTGGGAGATCCGCTACCGTAACGCCATCGAGCCGGGCGAGGTTTTGCCCAACGGCCAGATCGCCGATTGCTCCACGGCGCTTAAGGAGACGCTGCTCGAGGTCAAGGATGCCTATTACGCGCATCCCGGACACGCCGGTATCGCCTGCGCCATGAAGAACGCCGGCGTGGGCGTGGGCCTGCCCGACGCCGGTCGCTGCAAGATTCGCGTCGAGGACGGCGTGGCTGTGGTCTATGCCGCCACGTCCGACATCGGCCAGGGCTGCAACACGGTCTTTTTGCAGGACGTTGCCGAGGCGTGCGGTCTGCCGCTGAGCTGCATTGCCAACGGCGAGTGCTCCACCGAGAACGCTCCCGACTCCGGCACCACGTCTGGCTCGCGCCAGACGGTCGTGACCGGCGAGGCCGTGCGCGGCGCCGCCTTCCTGCTGCGCGACGCCATGGTTGGCATCGAGGCCGGCAAGCCTGCGCCCGCCGCTCCGGTGAGCGCGCATGGCGACGGCGTCAAGATCGAGTACGACGACGGTCGCGCCTACCAGCTGCGCACACAGGAACTCGTCGCCGGCCAGGGTATGCATCCTCAGGACCCTGCGGCCACCATCAAGGCGCTCGAGGGATGCGAGTTTGGCTACGTGTATCTGGAGCCGACCGACAAGCTGGGCGCCGACGTTCCCAACCCCAAGAGCCACATCTGCTACGGTTTTGCCACACATGTGGTCATTCTGGATGATGACGGCCGCGTGAGCGAGGTCTATGCCGCACACGATTCCGGCAAGGTGGTCAACCCCATCTCCATCCAGGGTCAGATCGAAGGCGGCGTGCTCATGGGTATGGGCTATGCGCTGACCGAGGACTGGCCGCTCAAGGACTGCGTACCCCAGGCAAGGTACGGCACGCTCGGGCTGTTCCGTGCGCCCGAGATTCCGGATATCCACGCCATCTACGTGGAGAAGGACGAACTGCTGCCCGTGGCATACGGCGGCAAGGGCATCGGCGAGATCGCAACGATCCCCACGGCGCCCGCCGTGCAGAATGCCTACCGCGCGTTTGACGGCAAGCTGCGCCCGGATCTGCCCATGGTGGATACGCCGTACAGCCGCGCTCGTCACCGCGGGTAGGGTAGGGCGCGGACAGCCATTACTGACGAGCTGTTCGCGCTCAACATAAACTGCATATGCTGCGCCTTTGGCCCCGGCTCCATCGCGAGCCGGGGCCTTTTGTTTGGAGCGGAAACTGTGACCCGGAATTGCCACTCGGAATGGGACGCGCTTTCCGGATGGCATGCTTGGCGGAAACTACGGCCCAGTTTTTGGCTCCAGAACGGGATACATTTTCCGGAACGGTCCACGTGCGGGGGTGTACCGCCCCTTTTCGTGCTCCGCTTATCGAATTACGTTATAGCTAGACATATTATAGGAAGGTATAATATAGCTAGCTATAACGTAAAGGAAGGATGGCCCTATGTTTATCGGAAGAACAGTGGAAATGTCCGAGCTCAATCGACTGTATGACACGGGCTCCTTTGAAATGCCTGTGATTTACGGCCGCCGTCGTGTGGGTAAAACGCGCCTTATCACAGAGTTCATCCAAGGCAAGAAGGCTATTTACTTTCAAGCTCGTCGTACCAATGCGGAAGCAAACCTGCACGGCTTTAGCCAGGCGATACTTGCAGGCTCGGTTGGTGCCGCAGACGTGTCGTTTCGTAGTTTTGACGAAGCGTTCGATGCATTGGCCACCATGGCTCGCACGGAACGTTTGGTTGTCGTGATTGACGAGTATCCCTATCTCGCCCAATCGAATCCCGAAATCAGCTCGTTGCTGCAAGACAAGATCGACCACTTGTACAAAGAGACCAGGCTCATGCTGATCCTATGCGGCTCGTCTCTTTCGTTTATGGAGGAACAGGTGTTGGGCTACGAGAGTCCGCTATACGGTAGGCGTACGGCCCAGTTTAAGATCATGCCGCTCGATTTTACGACGACCCTCGGCCTGTGGCAGAGCATGAGTCGCGAAGATGCTGCAGTTTGCTATGGCATGACGGGCGGCATTCCTGCATATATCGAGAAAGTTGATCCTGCCGCACCGCTCAAGGATAACATCAAACGTCTTTTTCTTACTCCTACGGGCTATCTCTTTGAGGAGCCGAGTAACCTGCTATTGCAAGAGTGCCGCAATCCTGAGCAATATGATGCGATCGTGCAAGCAATTGCTCAGGGGCGCTCGAGGATCTCGGAGATTGCGAGCTCTACGGGAATCCCTGCGAGCAATGTAAAGAGCTATGTGGATAAGCTGGCGTCGCTTGGGATTGTCGAGCGCGAGCTGCCCCTAAACGAGACGAGCAATAAGCGAGCCGTGTATCTGCTGAGCGATCAGATGTTTAGGTTCTGGTACAAGTTTGTTCCGCAGAACATCGGGCTGATTCAAAACGATATGGCCGAGATGGCGTATAAACGCATTGAGTCGCACGTATCGGATTACATGGGTACGGTCTTTGAGCTTATATGCAGGCAATATGTGTACGAACTCGCGCGCGCAGGCCGGCTCGATGTGGTTCCGGCGAGCGTCGGGCGCTGGTGGGGGACGGATAATCGCACGCATACGCAGGAAGAAATCGACTTAATTGTTGACGATGGCGAGGGCACTGCTCTGTTTGCGGAGTGCAAATGGCGCAATGAACCGGTGGGCGAAGACGTGCTGCAAAAGCTCGTGCACCGAAGCGAGCTCTTTAGACGGCAACGAAAAAGCTATGCACTATTCTCAAAAAGCGGCTTTACGCAGGGATGTCGGGATGCCGCGGATAGCAGGGGAGACGTCAAGCTGATCTCGTTTGCCGAGATGTGCGAGCGGAGATAACCAAGCGCGCTCTGATGTGATGCTCGGAATGGGACGCGCTTTCCCTTTGGCGGAAAGCGCATCCCAGATTTCGGCCTCAGAGTGGGACGCATTTTCCGGTAGAGGCCTGGAGCGGAAAGCACGTCCCAGAATCCGGGCAATTCGCTGGTCCGGTGGTTGAGCAAGCGCCGCGCCAAGGATGCCGAGCGTAAAACCTACAATGAAAACGGCGTAAAAACTGCATTGAGAATGGCGTAATTTCGCAGGATGACGTCGCCCGCTGGTGCTGCAGGAGCGGTGACCTGCAAACCTTGGGTTTTCGGACGAGCTTGCGCGAGAGAGCAGGCCAGTATGTGCGCTCGAAGGCCCGCGTTCGCGTGCGCCCCAAGCGCTACTTCTGTGACCCGTCACTTGCGGCGGCGTTGCTGGGGGGTACCCCTGAGCGGCTGCTTGGCGATATGCAAACGCTGGGGATGCTCTTTGAGAATCTCATCCTGCGCGACGTGCGCGTGTTCCTTTCCACCTACGGCGGTGTCGACAACAGTGTTCATTATTTCCGAGATGAGAAGGGCCTTGAGGTCGATCTGATCGTTGAGCACGACGGGCATTGGGGAGGCGGCGGCGTCGACAGTTCGATAACGCCACCGCTCTGTTTCTAAATCATTGCAATCCCGCGTGCGGCACTCAACAGCTCGTACTCCTTTTGGCTCCACTGACGCAGCTCGGCCGCGCGTACGGCGTCGCGGCATAGATCCAGGAACGCCTCGGCGCCCTCGCAGAAACACTTGCGGGCAAAGTCACCCGAGCCGTTCGCGATGCACGTGCCGTCTGCAAACAGCTTCCAACTCGACGGCTCGCGCGAGTCGTCTCCGAGCAGCTTGATCTGCAGAACATGTGGGTTGCCAGCAGCACAGAGCTCTTTCTCGAGCTTCTGTACCGTAAAGCGCATCTGGTGGGAGAGGCTGCTCTTGACCATGGCCGAGGCATAGCCGCTCGGCCCGTCCAGAAGATGCATTCGTTTTGGTTTGACGACCAGGTTGTGGAAGTTACGCTCGCTGCGCACGGAGAAATTGTCCATACGGACTCCTTTCATCGATGTTGGCAGGGCCACCGTGCCTCTTGGCCGGTTGGCGTCGGGATCGTGGAGCCAACTCTCTACCCCGACTCTGGATAAAACGCGCCCGCTCCTTGCGGGCAAGAGGAAGTCTATCAACGTGTACGGACAGAAATCAAGCGCCATCCGCGAAATGACGCGCGGATGGCGTTGGTTTCCCAAGTGATTATTCGGCTTTCATCCGAAAAAGTGTCGAAATATCCCGTGTAAAAGTACGGAAAAGTGTCGAAATAGACACCTTGAAACTTCGGAAAAGTGTCAAATTCGATAGGCAAATTATCCGGAAAAGTGTAGCTGGATGACAAAACAGCACTTAGAAGCCGGTGCTGGATGCGGGATCCTGCGGCCGCCTTCAGCTCTCGCTACTCGTCGTCTCCGTCGTTGGGGTCGCCCTTGAGGGTGTTGATGTCCAGGTACTCATCATCGTTCTCTTTTTGCTGGGTCTCCGACTCCGCTTGGGTGGGGCCGGAGAACAGCCGGAATCCCTCAAACGCAATGACGCCGAGCAGGGCAATGACAATGGCGATAAAGGCAACCTTGACTGCCTGCGGAAATTCCGAAAAACGCAGCGCCTTTTCCTCGGCGTAATAATCGGCGAAGCGCTCTTCGCCCGTGCTTTTGGTATACGCCGGCGCGGACGCGGCCTCCGGGTCATATTCCGGTGCAGGCGTGGCAGCGTACGGATCGTTGAGATAATCGCTCGATGCGGTGCCATAATCCTCGGTCTCGATGCGATCGGTGCCAGCATAGCCATCGGAATAATCGGAATATGCCGCACCGCCCTCATAGTCCGCGGCGCTCGTGTTGGCGGCAAAAAGCGGGTTAACTGGAACGTCGAGCGCCGGCATGCCGGTAGAGGTCTCATCCAGATCGGCTGCAGCCCAGGAATCGTAGGCAACCTGATGGGCAACGGGCTCATCGAGCCTTGTGACCGGAGACTTGCGTGCCGCAGGAACAGGCAACTGCTGGGCGCTGTACATAACGGTGCTGTCGGCCGATTTGCCCTGCGTCGCTGCAGCGAGAAATGCCGCCGTTTCGGACGGGTCGCTTGCGGGGCGGGGAGCGGGCGTGGGCGCCGAAGTGGGTGCGGGCGTAGGCGCGGGCGTCGAAACAGGCGACTGCGCAGGAGTCGACGCAGATGCGGGCTTAGGCGCAAGTGCGGGATTGGGGCTTGACGGGCGAGCCCCACCGCCCATGAGTTCGTCGGCGGTCCACGGGCGATCATCCATCACGTCGTCAAGGCTCAGCGAAAACAGGTCGTCTTCACCCTCATCGAACATGCGGTGCACATGTCCACCAATTGCCGGAATCAATCCGCGACCGGTGCATGATGCCTTGCTCAACGCCATTCTGTTCCACCCTTTCGAAATACTAATGACATCGATTATATGGAACTTTCCAAGCGGCTCGGTCTTGGATTCATGCTTTCCAGAACTCGCACCCAAAAGGGGAGGGGCAATCCAGGCGAGTGCCTACTTGTCGCCTGCTGCCGCCTTGGCCTCATTGAGGTAGCTATAGAAGCTGTACTTGGAGATGCCAAAGAACTCGCAGGCGCGTTCGCTCGACTTGGAAATGAGGAAGGCGCCGCGACGGTCGAGGTAGCCAATGGCACGAATGCGCTCGTCTTTGGTCATGAGCGCCGCGGGCTTGCCCACAAACTGCTCACACTCGTGCAGCAGGTCCTCGAGCAGGTCGCCGATGTTCTTGGTAATGGGCTCGGGCTCGGTGTAGCCCGTGCCGCCGGTGCCGGTAAAGGCGTCGAGCGAACGCTCAAAAGCCTTCATAAGCGTAATGTCAAAGTTGATGCCCAAAATGCCGACGGGCTTGCCCTCGTCGTTGCGGATAAAGATGGTCGAGGACTTGAGCAGCTTGCCGTCGGCGGTTTTGGTGAGGTACGGCTCGCGGTCGTGCACGTCGGCGGTGCCCTCG
>CABSMN010000054.1 GCA_902478765.1 uncultured Collinsella sp. | reverse complement strand
ACTTCTCCCGCGCTCGCAAGGAGAAGACCATGGCCGAGCGTCTCGCCAACGAGATCCTCGACGCCTCCAACGGCCTGGGCGCTTCCGTCAAGAAGCGTGAGGACGTCTTCAAGATGGCCGAGGCCAACCGCGCGTTCTCTCACTATCGTTGGTAAGTTAAGGTAAGGAACTAACATGGCTAAGCCTAAGTACAAGCTTTCCGATACCCGTAACATCGGCATCATGGCCCACATCGATGCCGGTAAGACCACCACGACCGAGCGTATTCTTTACTACACCGGTAAGACCCACAAGATCGGTGAGGTCCATGAGGGCGCTGCCACCATGGACTGGATGGTTCAGGAGCAGGAGCGCGGCGTAACCATTACCTCCGCTGCTACCACGTGCTTCTGGAACAAGGACGGTAAGGACTACCGCATCCAGATCATCGACACCCCGGGCCACGTTGACTTCACCGCCGAGGTCGAGCGCTGCCTGCGCGTCCTCGATGGCGCTGTCGCCGTCTTCGACGCCGTTGCCGGCGTCCAGCCCCAGTCTGAGACCGTTTGGCGTCAGGCTTCTACCTTCAACGTCCCCCGCATCGCCTTCATCAACAAGTATGACCGCGTGGGCGCTGACTTCTTCAACGCTATCGAGACCATGAAGGATCGTCTCGACGCTAACGCCGTGGCCGCTCAGGTCCCGATGGGCGCCGAGGACAACTTCTGGGGCGTCATCGACCTCGTTACCATGACTGCATGGGACTTCAAGGCCGACGAGAAGGGCATGACCTACCCCGAGCCGATGGACGAGATCCCGGCTGAGTTTGCCGACATCGCTGCCACCAAGCGCGAGGAGCTCCTTGACGCTGCTGCCAGCTTTGACGACGAGCTCATGGAGAAGATCCTCATGGAGGAGGACTTCACCGTCGAGGAGCTCAAGGCTGCTCTGCGCAAGGGCGTTCTGGCCAACGAGCTCAACCTCGTCTTCGTGGGTTCCGCCTACAAGAACAAGGGCGTTCAGGAGCTGCTCGACGCTGTCGTCGACTACCTGCCCAGCCCGCTCGACGTTGAGGCCGTCACCGGTACCGATCCGGACACCGGCGAGGAGATTCAGCGTCATCCTTCCTTCGACGAGCCCTTCTCCGGCCTGGTCTTCAAGATCATGACCGATCCGTTCGTCGGTAAGCTCACCTATGTCCGCGTTTACTCCGGCCGCGCCGAGTCCGGCTCCTACGTTGTCAACGCTTCCAACGGTCAGCGCGAGCGCCTCGGCCGCATCCTCGAGATGAACGCCGCCGAGCGTATCGACCGTGACGACGCTGCCGCCGGCGACATCGTCGCTTGCGTCGGCTTCAAGAACTCCACCACCGGTGACACCCTGTGCGCCGAGGGCAAGGAGATCGTCCTCGAGAAGATCGAGTTCGCTAAGCCCGTTATTGACGTTGCCATCGAGCCCAAGACCAAGGCCGAGCAGGACAAGATGTCCCTGGCTCTGACCAAGCTCGCCGAGGAGGACCCGACCTTCCAGGTGTCCACCAACCACGAGACCGGCCAGACCATCATCGCCGGCATGGGCGAGCTGCACCTCGAGATCATCGTCGACCGTCTGCTCCGCGAGTTCAAGGTTGACGCTAACGTCGGTAAGCCCCAGGTTGCCTACCGCGAGACCGCCGGTCACGACGTCGAGAAGGCTGAGGGCAAGTTCGTCCGTCAGTCCGGCGGTCGCGGTCAGTACGGCCACGCCGTCATCAAGCTCGAGAAGATGGAGGAGGGCTTCGGCTACGAGTTCGTCAACGCTATCGTCGGCGGCGTCGTGCCCAAGGAGTACATCCCGTCCATCGACAAGGGCATCCAGGAGGCCCTGAACACCGGTGTTATCGCCGGCTTCCCGGTCCTCGACGTTAAGGTCACCCTGTTCGACGGTTCTTACCACGAGGTCGACTCCTCCGAGGCCGCCTTCAAGATCGCCGGTTCCATGGCTATCAAGGACGCCCTCAAGAAGTCCGATCCGCAGCTGCTCGAGCCGATCATGGCTGTCGAGGTCGAGACCCCCGAGCAGTACATGGGCGACGTTATGGGCAACCTCTCCGGTCGCCGCGGCAAGATCGAGGGCATGGAGGATCGCAAGAACAGCAAGCTCATCCGTGCCAAGGTGCCGCTGGGCGAGATGTTCGGTTACGCTACCGACCTTCGCTCCCAGACCCAGGGCCGTGCATCCTACACGATGCAGTTCGACTCTTATGAGCCCGCGCCCAAGTCCATCGTGGACGAGGTCATGAGCAAGAACGCCTAAGTTCGAGCTCCCTGTTACGTAATCCGCGAGAACATCTCTCGCACTCTTTGGAGGTTTAAGTTGGCTACCCAGAAGATCCGCATTCGCCTCAAGGGCTATGATCACGAGGTCGTCGATCAGTCCGCGAAGCTCATCGTCGAGACCGCTCAGAAGACCGGCGCTCGCGTTTCCGGTCCTGTCCCCCTGCCCACCGAGCGCAACCTGTACACGGTTATCCGCTCGCCGCACGTGAACAAGGACTCCCGTGAGCAGTTCGAGATGCGCACCCACAAGCGTCTCATCGACATCCTCGACCCCACCTCGGGCACCGTTGATTCGCTCATGCGTCTCGACCTCCCCGCTGGCGTCGACATCGACATCAAGCTCTAAGCGATATCGCTCATAGCTTACAGAGCCCCGCTGCCGTTACGGTAGCGGGGCTCTTTTGTTTTGCATGATGGGTTTGGACCGCCGGGTAAGGCTGCCGAGCGGGTGGCTGTGGCGCCCTATTCATTCACGGGGCGCAGCGATGCCTCCTCAAAATGGAAGGATCGCAAGCCGTCTTCCGTTTCGATACACGCGCGACCAAAGGCATCGACGGTTTTAAAGACGCCTCGCGCCAGTTCGTCTTCTGCGGGGGAGCGGGCGATAACGTGCTCCCCAATCCAATTGAGGTGAGTGACATATTCGCCGTGGATGGGCGCGAGCGGTCCGGCGTTTTCTTCCATGGCGTTGAGGCGTTCTGCCCAGGCATCTACAGCGTCTATAACTGCGTGATAGACCTCATCGAGGAGCATGTCGACAGCAGGAACGTTCTCGTTAAGGTCCGAGAGACCGATTGCCGGCAGGCCGCCATCGGGCACCTCTTGGGGCGCATAGTTCACATTGACACCAATGCCACAGACGGCGAAAGGTTTGCCTTCGTTATCGCGTGCGGCCTCGACCAGAATGCCGCCGAGCTTGCGTCCACGCGCGACCAGGTCGTTGGGCCATTTGAGGCCAATCTCGTTTGCAAGACCCTGTTTTTCGAGCGCCTCGAGCACCGCTAGGCCGCTGACGGCGGCAAGACCAGAGTACTTCGCAGGATTAACGCATGGACGCAGGGCAATCGAAAGCAATAGGTTGCCGGCGGTTGAATCCCACTTGTGGCCGCGCCGGCCGCGTCCTGCTGTCTGAGCCCGGGCGGCAAGTCCCGTGCCATGCGGCGCTCCCTGTTTACCTGCTTCGAGCAGGTCATCGTTGGTCGATCCGGTTACGTCGACTATCGTTAATTTGGCATCCATAACGGCTGCTACCTCCTTAATGAATAAGTGAATAACGCAATGGTGTCGAGAGATAGACACAATGTGAAGCCTGTGTCGCATTTGGGCAATTTAATGTTAACACGTCAACAACGACTGAAATGCGCTATCCTCTCTTGGTCGATGTAAACACGTCAACAACTCAAAGGAGGTTAGTGATGGGTTTCACGATTCTTGGAACAGGCTCGGCGCTTCCCAAGCGCAGTGTTTCCAATGACGAGCTGTCCGAGTTCCTCGATACCTCGGATGAGTGGATTTTTACCCGCACAGGTATCAAGAGCCGCCATGTATGCACCACCGAGTCACTTGACGACCTTGCCGTAGCGGCGGGCGAGCGGGCACTCCAGGTGTCCGGAATCGACGCGAGCCAGCTGGATTTGATCGTCTGCTCGACGACGGCGGGTGACCACCTTGTTCCCGCCGAGGCGTGTGCCGTTGCTGAGCGACTGGGCGCGACGTGCCCTGCCTTCGATGTCTCGGCTGCCTGCGCCGGCTTCGTATTTGCGCTCGATGTTGCCGAGGGCTATATCGCCCGAGGACGAGCCAAGCATGTGCTTGTCGTTGCCGCCGAGCAGATGACGCGCGCGCTCGACTGGACCGACCGCGCCACCTGTGTGCTCTTTGGCGATGGGGCAGGCGCCGCGGTGATTGAGGCTGGGGGAGACAGCCCCCTTGCCGTTGAGCTTTCGACGGCGCCCGACGTCGAGACGTTGTGCGTTCCCGGTCTGGTCGGCACCTCGCCGTTTAAGGCCTCCGCAGATAGCGAGAGCGTGCTGTCCATGAATGGCCGCCGCGTGTTCAAGTTCGGCGTCAACGCGATTTGCGACACGGTCCATAAGCTTGCGAGCGATGCGGGCATTTCGGTCGAGGACATCGACCATTTTGTATTCCATCAGGCTAACGAACGAATCCTGAGTCAGGCGGTCAAGCGCCTCGGTGTGCCAGACAAGCGCGTGGTTCGAACGCTGCGCGAGACCGGCAACATTTCGAGCGCATGCATTCCGCTTGCCCTCGACCGGCTGGCAAACGCCGGTGCAATTCACACGGGCGACACCATCGCCCTCGTTGGATTTGGCGCCGGTCTGGATATAGGTGGCTATCTACTTCGTTGGAAGTAGTCGCACATAGGAAATAAAAACGCCCCTAGGGCACAAACAAAGGAGAACTACCATGGCAGATCAGAAGACCTTCGAGCGCGTTTGCGATGTTATCCGCGAGACCGCCGGTCTTGACGACGTCGAGATGAAGCCCGAGTCCACGCTCGAGGAGATTGGTCTCGACAGTCTGGGCACCGTCGAGATCCTCGTCGCCGTTGAGGACGAGTTTGGCATCCAGCTCGATACCGAGGAGAACCCCAAGACGGTCGGCGAGTTCGCCGATACGGTCGAGGCGGCATTGGAGAAGTAGAGATGCTCAAGACTCCTCTCTGCGATCTGCTCGGCATCGAAAAGCCCGTGTTCCAGGGCGGTATGGCCTGGATCGCCGACGCCTCGCTGGCGTCCGCAGTGTCCGAGGCGGGCGGCTTAGGGATCATCGCGGCCATGAACGCCGACGCCAACTGGCTGCGCGACCAGATTCATGAGCTGCGCGCCAGGACGGATAAGCCCTTTGGCGTCAACGTCATGCTCATGAGCCCGTTTGCCGACGAGGTCGCGCGGGTCGTGATTGACGAGCGGGTGCCGGTCGTCGTGACGGGTGCCGGCAATCCCACCAAGTACATGAAGGCGTGGAACGAGGCGGGCATCAAGGTCATCCCGGTCGTTGCCTCGGTGGCGCTGGCGCGTCTCGTGGCGCGTCGTGGAGCCACTGCCGTGGTTGCCGAGGGTACCGAATCAGGCGGCCATATTGGCGAGACCTCGACGATGGCACTGGTGCCACAGGTTGTCGATGCGGTCGATATTCCCGTGGTTGCGGCTGGCGGTATCGCCGATGGCCGCGGCGTGGCGGCCGCCTTTATGCTGGGCGCCGCCGGCGTGCAGGTGGGTACGCGCTTTCTGATCGCAGATGAGTGCACCGTGTCGGAGCAGTACAAGGAGATGGTCCTGAAGGCCAACGACACCTCGACGCGTGCGACCGGCCGCTCGACGGGACACCCGGTGCGTGCCCTCAAGAGCCCCTTCACTAACGCCTACGCCAAGAGCGAGGCGGCGGGCGTAAGCGTCGAGGAGCTCGGGGCCATGGGCACGGGCGCCCTTCGCAAGGCCGCCAAGGACGGCAATTACGAAGAGGGCTCGTTTTTGTGTGGACAGATTGCCGGCATGGTCAACGAGCGCCAAAGTGCACGTGAAATCGTTGACGACCTAGTCGATGGCGCCGAGCACGTCCTGAAGGGTGCGTGCGCATGGGTGGCGTAGCGTTTCTGTTTGCCGGCCAGGGCGCCCAGCACCCCGCGATGGGCGTCGACCTGATCGAGGCATCGCCGGCGGCCGCCGAGGTGTTCGCCATTGTCGACGAGGTGCGCCCGGGGACCAGTGAGCAGTGCCGAAGCGCCTCCAAGGAGGAACTCTCGCAGACCGAGAACACGCAGCCGTGCGTGTTCGTTCACGATCTGGCAGCGGCTGCCGCCCTGCGTGAGCGCGGCGTGGTACCTGCCGCCTGTGCGGGTTTTTCGCTTGGCGAGGTCGCCGCGCTCACCTTTGCGGGGGCGTTCGATACGCGAGCGGGCTTTGAGCTCGTGTGCGAGCGCGCGGCGCTGATGGCCGCGGCTGCCGAGCGCCATCCGGGCGGCATGCGCGCCGTCATCAAGCTCGATGCGGCGCAAGTCGAGAACCTGGCAAAACAGGCCGGCGAGGACTGCTGGCCGGTCAACTACAACAGTCCCCAGCAGACGGTTGTGGCCGGAGCGCCCGAGGCGCTGCAGGAGCTCGACGTCCTGGTAAAAGAGGCTGGCGGTCGCGCCATGAAGGTCGCGGTGTCGGGTGCATTCCATAGCCCCTATATGGCCGAGGCGACCTGTGGCCTTGCTGCATATATCGAGGCCGGTCACGCGCCGTCACCGCTGCTGATTCCGGTCATGGCAAACATGACGGCGGCGCCCTATCCGGCGGACCCGCGAGCGGCATCGGATGTCTTGGCCAATCAGGTGAGTCATGCCGTTCGTTGGGTCGACACGCTGCATGCTCTGCAGGATCAAGGCATCGACACGTTTATTGAGGTCGGCCCTGGCAAAACGCTGTCGGGCCTGGTTAAGCGTACGCTGTGCGACGTTCGCGTGTATTCGTGCGAAACGGCCGAGCAGGTCGCAGCTATTGCCGACGAGCTCGCATAGTCCACAGGGCTGTAACCCGAAAGGAATGACATGGGCAACTTGAACAACGGCGCGCTCGAGCGCAACGACTCACGTCGCGTGGCACTGGTCACGGGCGGCTCGCGGGGTATCGGCCGCGCCTGCGCTGTCGGTCTGGCGGAGGACGGCTTCTGTCTCTTATACACATCTCCGAGCCCACGAGACTACGCTGC
>CABSMN010000053.1 GCA_902478765.1 uncultured Collinsella sp. | reverse complement strand
CGCCCGACATACCAGAAAGGGGCAAAGAGGTGGAGTAGGTGTTGGTGAAGGTGGGAAGGCTTTGGCCAACGTTGCTGTCCTCGCCATATTCATGCGGAATCTGCTTATTTGCGGGGATTTCAATGCCATCGGCATCCACGATCTTGGCGTAGGTCACTTCGCACTTAATCGTCTTATCAGACTGATCAGTTGCCTTGACCGTGATCTTGTAGACCGACTTGTCGAACTTGTAGTGCGAGAGCAGCGAACTGTTATCTTTCTCGCGCACATAGTACGTGAAGGTCTTGGAAGCGCCACGGCCCGTGGGATCCGTGCCCTTGGCGAGATCGGCAAGTGTGTACGTAATCTCATCGACGAAGCTCAGGGTCTGGGACTTGTCGCCGCTGGCAGTGGTGATAATCTCGCCGTCGGGGTCGGTCGTAACCGTCTTGGCATTATCGAACTTATCGTTATCCGCAAACTCAAGCGTGAACTCCTTCATCTCGCCACCCTCAACGACCTTAGTCGCCTTGGGAGTCCAAGAGACGCTGGAGGTGTACGGAGTGTACTTATTGGTGAAGGTCTTTCCCCCGTCGGGGCCGACAATCGAATAATAGGCTTGGTCGTCTTCTTTCAGCGGGTTAGTTGAATCTCCCAGACTCACGCTTGTGATCGTGTAGTTGTGAACGTAAAGAGGAACTTCCGAGTTTGGATTTTTCCTGCTCGGCACATTCATGAGTAGCGTTTGGTTGTGCTGAACCGTCACCACAATCTTGTACACGGCTGAG
This sequence comes from uncultured Collinsella sp., assembly GCA_902478765.1. Taxonomy (GTDB): domain Bacteria; phylum Actinomycetota; class Coriobacteriia; order Coriobacteriales; family Coriobacteriaceae; genus Collinsella. The sequence continues at coordinate 6,284 of CABSMN010000053.1, read as the reverse complement.
TCGTACGTGATGTCGGGATCGTACGTGATGTCGGGATCATTGCCAGCATTTTCGACCAAATAGTATGTAATCTCGTTAGCCTTAACAGTCTTATCAATGAGCTGTTCGCCAAGGTCAAAGGTGATGTTACCGTTCGCATCATTCTTGGCGGTTCCGACCAAGGTGCAGCCGCCATTGTTGAATTTCTTGTCATTCCAAGAGGGCTCCGTCGCGTCATCCGAATCCTTACGGTAGACCGAGAAGGAGAACTTGTCTTTGCCGAACTTCATGTTTTGATTGGTCTGCTGATTTATCAGCGCCTTGGTTGCCTTCAACTTAAAGCTCGGGTAGACGTACGTATCCGCAGGCACGCCTAGGTACAAGTCGCCATTCGACATGATGCCACCACCATGGTCCCAGGAATAGTTGCCCGTGATGAAAGTTGTCACTTTATTATTCTGTACTGCGTCAGTCACTGCTTTATCCGTGGCGCTAACACCCGAAGTCAGACCGATGCTATTTTTTACCTGAGCAACACCGTTGGCGGGGATGGTAATGGAATCCTTTAGCTCAATGCTTCCCGAATACTGGGCGTCTATATCGCCAAGCATCTTGCCGGCTACCACTGCGACCGGCGTTGTGTGGCCTTCCGCCGCGAGGAAGAAATCGGCATGACCGTACTTGCGGAACACTTCCGATTTGTATGCCTCTTTATCTTGATTCTTGCCACTACCACCACCTGAAAGATGGGGTTTAAGGTCATTGCCGGTATTGGTCTTTGAGTCGTAAGCATTTTCTTTATTAAAATGAACTTCGTCATACTCAGCGTCGGCAGACGAATTGCCAAAGATTGCCGTGCCCTCAGTGTTCGTTACCAACGTCTTGCCCGTGGGGCAGACTGCTACGCCGCCGCCATAGCCACCAGCGGTATTGCTGCTAATGTACGAGTTGTATACAAATAATCTACCAGCGGTCTTTTCCATACCCGCATTCGAGTTTCCCTGAACGAAGATACCGCCGCCGCCCCAGTCAAAGCGAGACATGCAGCAGTTGTTAGTGATGTAGACTTTGCTGCCTGGAGTGCCGTTGCTGTCTGGAGTGCCGTTAATCATCGCGTCGACCATCTGGCCAACGCGAACTCCAGCGCCCTCGGATCGGTTACTCACATTAGAGGCAATAATCCCTCCCGTGATATGCAGGCACGCCATACCCACACGGGATTGGTTATTTCGCTCGACATCCGTGACATAAACGCCGCCGCCAGCTTCTTCGGAATAGTTGCCCGTGATCTGGCCGCCAGAAATGGTGACATGTGTACCGTTTTTTGCGGCAAGTCCAGCACCGCCGTGATCGCCATAGCCATCATTTCCACAGAACTTGGCATATTTATTGTTAGTGATGTAGCCACCGGAAACAGTAACGCTGCCGCCTTCGGCCATGATGCCGCCTCCAAAGCCATCAACAGAATCAAGCGTGCTGTTGCCGGAGATTACGCCATTAGTTATGGTGACCTCAGAATAGCAGGCATACACACCACCGCCATTACAAGCGCTGTTGCCTGCGATTACGCCGCCAGTCAGATTCAGGGTCGAGCCTTTTCCGCTCGCATTGGATACCATAATGCCTGCGCCGTTACCCGAAGTTCCCCTAAAGGCACCACAAACGTATCCGCCACTCATGTTGACGGCAGAGCCGTTCTCGGCATAGATGAGGTTGCCGACGCGACCGTTTTGTTCTTGCGTGATCACGCCGCTCTCAAGGTTGAATCTGCCGCCGTTATACAGATTAATGAGCTTTAGATTTTCGCTACCATCGCACGCCACTATGGCACCTTTAATCTCGACGCTATGTTTGACAAGCATTTCGGTTGTGCCTGTCCCGTTCGGGGACGATTTGGTCACGTAGTAGGTAAGGTTAGACGGAATGTCACCGTCACCGTAAGTTAGCTCCGCTTTCTTGCCATAATTACCGGCAGTCAGGCTCTGCCCCTGATCAGCTAGCGGCTGGCCGTCGTCGACCGTCTCACTCGCCTGTGCGGAATCCGTAATTGTAAGCGTCGCGCCGTTGGCGACATCGAACAACGGCGCGCTGGGGTTCGAGTACTTAATCTTATGGCCGTTTAGGTCAAGAGTGATATTGATAGGGTTGTCGTCAGTTTGTTCAAACCTAATCTCTTGGTTGTATTCAATATCGTTAACGAGCTTAAAAGTCGCGCAGCCGTTTGCATCGCGAAGGTCCTTCTTAAGAAGCTTCGAGCTGAGTTCATCTCCACTGCTAATTTCATGAGTCGGTTCATTTTCTGCAGCGAGTGCGATTGCACCATCGCCGTTGGCACCATCAGCCGCAGGCTGCGTGTCACCCTCGGCCTCCGTGTCGTCGGACGGCTGGCCCTCGGTGACGGCGTCTTCGCCCGTGCCATTCTCGACATCATCGCTATTCTGGTTTTCGGTATCCCCATTGGCAGTGTTGTCTACACCAGTAGGCTCACTTGAGGAACCCCCCCCCATCACAGTTTCCTCGGCAGAAACCGTCTGGGAATCGTTGGCAATGGCCTGCGAGATCGGAGGCATGACGAGCGACAGCACCAGGCTCAAAACGGAGGCTCCGCACAAAACGCCTGCCAGTACACGGCGCGTCGCTTTATTACTCTGCTTAGATTTGTCTGAATTTGCTTTCATCGATGTCTCCTCCCCAAGAGACCGCGATCTTGCTCTTTCACTATCAAACGTATCTGCGCAATCTGTAATTGCACTCGATTAGTAAAGCTATTGTAACTATTGTTTAAACATATGAGCAACAAAACCGGCATTTTTGTAGCAAGTTCTTAATTCCCTTGACATTTACTCAGATTTGCCTTCGTTTATTCGCTAACTATTTTTGGTTTCTACTGGTAATTTAATTCCCTATCATTTTTTAATGGCATTAGATTTATTTGCACAACATTTTGCTCAAGAGCAAACATCCTGCTAACAGTCGAAAATCGACCGTGAGCAGTAGGTCATTAACCGGAAGGAATACCCTATCAAACTGATGAGAATATCTTTAACCCATCGGTGGTTAGAAGCGTAATGTTCAGACAACAATATTTGAATTTTCGCGCAGATTGTAGGTATCAATTCGTCCAAATTGCCTGAGGCCACCACAAAGGTGCCTGCTCCCTTTGTGGTGGTTCTCCCCCGGCGCTATAGCAGATGCCCCTCGATAAAGATCGCGATGCCGTCTTCGTCATTGCTCGCGGTTACAAAGTCGGCGGCGGCACGGGTGGCGTCGCTGCCGTTTGCCATGGCCACGCCCACGCCGGCGTCGGCCACCATGCAGGTGTCGTTATCGGCATCGCCAAACACGCAGATGTTCTCGAGCTCCATGCCGTTGAGCTCCGCCACGCGCACAAGGCCGCGCGTCTTGGACACGCGCGGATCCATGAACTCGTAGAGTCGCTGCGTGGTTTGCAGGGCCGCCGCTTTAACGGTGTCATCGGCAAATGTCGATGCTCGCTCGATGACCTGCGGCATCACCTCGGGCGCCATGGTAAACATCACCTTGGGCTGCGGCTCGCGCAAAAACTCGGCAAAATCGACTACCTGGTAGGGCACGCAGTCGACGCGCGACAGGTGCTCGACGCACGCGTTGCTCTCGGGCACGTAGAACACGCCGTCTCGGGGGCAGACGGGCGTTGCCGGCAGGCCCGCCATGTGCTTGCAGATGCGCGCGACGGTCTCGCCCGGCAGCGGATAGCTCAGCTCGTTGATGTCGTGCGCGCGGTCGATGACCTCGGCGCCACCGCAGCCCACGAGCACGTCCACCAGGCCTTCGATGCCCCAGAGCTCGTACATGGCCTCGGTCGCATGGGCGTCGCGCCCGGTGCACAGGCCAAAGAGCACGCCGCGCTCGCGCAGGGCGCGAATCGCCGCCACGGTGCGCGGGGACACCGTGTGCTGGCTCGTGAGCAGTGTGCCGTCAATATCGCAGAACACGGCTTTGATGTGGCTGAAGGTGGTGTCCATGGGGAGCCTTTCTGGGTTGTGCGGCGGTGTGGGGTGTATCTGGAAGTGGCGTTCATGGTATACCAAAGCGCACACGGGGCGCTTTGGCGCAAAACCACCACAAAGGTGCACTGGCCCCTTTGTGGTAGCCGGACTCGCAGGATGGCCTGGCCCGGGGCGCGAACCATCACAACATTCGACGTTATTCGGCAAAATCGCGATTTTCATCGAATGTTGTGATGGTTTTACTGCCTTACAGAACGATCGAAATGCCGGCGTCCAAACAGCAGCAGCGCCGCGGGAACCGCCGTCACAACCATGCCCGCCCCCACGAGCGTCTGCTGCACGCCAAACGTCGCCGCCAGCCATGGGGCAATCGCCAGCGGGGCCACGCCGGCGAACATGTTGCCAAAGCCCATGACCGAGTTGACGCGACCGAGTTGCTCGAGCGGGGCCGTCGTTTGCACGATCGTGTTGTGGAGCGGGTTGACGACGCCCCAGGCCACGCCAAGGGCAATCTGGCCGACGAGGGCTACACCCACGTACGGTGTTCCCACATAGAGCAGGCTTCCCAGGCCCACGGACATGAGCGCCACGAGCAGCGTTTTAAGGTTGACCAGGTGCGGCGGCAAGCGTAGCGCGAGGACGGCGCCCAGCACCGCGCCCACGCCGCAGGCCGACGAGAGCCAGCCCATCCATTCGACACCGACGTGCAGGACATCGCGGTAGAAGAACGACTCCAGCGGATCGAAGGCGCCATAACCAAAGTTCGAAAGGAAAATGATGCAAAACAGCAGGGCGAGAACGCTATTGGTGAAGACTGTCTTGATGCTGGCTGCGAAGGTGGCACGGGCGGACGTGCTAGGGTTGGAGCTTTGTCCCGCACGCTCCCCTTCCTCTGCCGAATCGGCATCCGCATGCCCGGCGACATGGCTGGTCTGCGGCCTAAAGCCCCAGCCGACGACGAACGCCAGCACGGTAAAGAGCATCATGAGCACGAACACCGCGCGCGACGATGCGGCCGCCGCGACAAAGCCGCCCAGCGTGGGGCCAACGATGATACTCACGTTTGAAAACATGGCGATGGCGGAGTTGATGTCCTTGAGCTCAACAGGGTCGTTGGTGAGGTAGGCCGGATAGGATGTGGCAATGGGCTGGGCGAATCCCATCGTAAAGCCCAGAAACACCGCGCCGAGTAGGACGACGCCGGTCGCGCTACCAAAGGCGATGATTGCCGTGCCAGTTGCGAGAGCGCCGATGATGCTCAGCAAGAAATGGCGGCGCGGACCCCAAGCGTCGAGCGCCGCGCCGCCCGCAAAGGATCCCAGGATCACAAATACATTCATAAACAGGATGGCCAGCGATGTCGCGACGACCGAGGCATCATCCGCATAGGTAAGCGTTCCGATGACGCCGATAAAATAACTGGTCTGAAACCCGGTATATATGAGGAAGCGCATTGCCACCAGGTGCTTAGCCTGCGCGGACAGCGTAAGTTGAGATTTTGAGAGAAGAGATGCGAGCATGGAGACTCCTTGTTTCATACGAATGTGGACGGCGGGCATTCGCCACCGTCTGTCAAATCAATCTATCCGCATGAAACATTAAGGACGCATCAAGCCCCTTCTCTCCGTTTTTCGCCCGTCATGAACCACTTGGCAGATTGTAAAGCATGTCTCACACATCTACCAAAGCAAAAACCACCACAAAGGAGCCTGGCACCTTTGTGGTGGAAATGGCGTTTGCCCAGATAAAACCTGCCAAAACAAACCTGTCCCTTTTTGGCAGGTTTTAGGCCAGGTGGTCCTGAATCAGATCGCAGATGGCTCGGGCGTCGTTGATGTTGATGGCTCGGGTCGCAAAGCCGGCATCGAAGGCCTGGCGTGCCAGAGCCTCGTTGCAGGCGAGCGCCAGCGTGTGACCGTCGACCAGGTCGAGCGAGCTCTTGCCGCGCAGACGGTCGACACCGGAGCGCGCGACCACGATGTTGTCGAAGCCCTCGGTCTTGTAGCCCTCGATGATCACCACGTCGACATCGCTGTAGCGCGACAGCAGCTCGCGCGCGGGCATCTCGTCCTCCTCGCGCGTGTCGGCGTACTCCGCCCAGCGCGTGGCGCAGATGAGGCCCACGTGCTTGGATCCGGCCTGGTGATGGCGCCACGTATCCTTAGCGGGCACATCGATATCAAAGCCATGATGCCCATGATGCTTGAGCGAACCCACGCGCAGGCCGCGGCGGGTGAGCTCGGCAATGACCTTCTCGACGAGCGTGGTCCTGTCTCTTATACACATCTCCGAGCCCACGAGACTACGCTGCATCTC
>CABSMN010000052.1 GCA_902478765.1 uncultured Collinsella sp. | reverse complement strand
CTCCGGGGCGCACGCGCAGGACCTGGCCGGGAAGGATACTGTCGACGTCGACGGTGGTTTCGGTGCCGTCGTCGGCAACGACGGTCGCAGTCTTGGGTGCCAAGTCGATGAGCGCCTCGATGGCGCCGCCGGTTTTGGATTTGCTGCGTGTCTCGAGGTATTTGCCCACGGTGACGAGCGACAGGATCGTGCCCGCACTCTCAAAATACAGGTTGTCCATGCCCGTCATCATGGCCTCGTGGATTTGCCCGGCGGCCAGCTGGTCGGCCATGATAAACATGGCATAGAGCGACCAGGCGATCGACGCGGTGGCGCCGACGGCGATGAGAGCGTCCATGGTCGGCGCGCCGTGCGCGAGCGATTTAAACCCGTTGATAAAGTACGCGTCGTTGACGTAGACGATGGGGATGAGCAGGACGAGCTCGGTGAGCGCGAGCGTCATGCTGTGGGTATGGTCGGTGAAAATGCCGGGCAGCGGCCAACCGAGCATGTGCCCCATGCCTATGCAGAACAGTGGGATGAGGAATACGATCGAGACGATGAGGCGGGTGCGCATGGCGGAAGCGGCGGCCTCCAGCTTTTTGGTAGGCGACTCCATATGGGCGGCGCCGGACCTGGCTTGCACGCTGCCGTTTGAGCCAGCGGCGCCGGTGCCCGCATCGACGGGCGAGGCCGAGTAGCCCGCGCGGTCGACGGCGGTGCAGATATCCTCGGGGGAGACCTGCGCGGGGTCATAGTCGACCATCATGGAACCAGCGAGTAGGTTGACCGCGACGCTTTGGACGCCGTCGAGTTTGCTTACGGCGCGGTCCACGTGCGCCTGGCAGGCGGCGCATGTCATGCCGCCCACGTCGAACTTATCTTGAGCCATGGCTTCTCCTTTCTGTAGTTCGGTGTTGGAATTGTTAACCTGCCGATACTATACACCCATACCCCCTGGGGGTGTCCAGTAATAGTTGGAATGTATGACTTTTCATTACAGATGAGGGCGGCTGCTCAATCGGTGGCCGTCTCTGCCAAACATCTCAATCTGTAACGTCTGAACCGGTTTTTGAGCCGTAACTGTTACAGATTTAGACAAACAGTTGACGGGAAACTTAATGTCTCAATCTGTAACATCTAGCAGCAAATATGACCTCTAACTGTTACAGATCGAGACAGAGCGTCCGCGGTCAACTCAAATGTCTTGATCTGTAACATCTAGAGAGTTTTTTGACCCCTTACTGTTACAGATTGAGATGTTGTCTCGCGGGGTTGGGTTTTGTCTCGTTCTGTAACATCTAGATCTGTATCTGCCGAGCTAGTGTTACAGAACGAGACAATTGCCGGGGAGGGGTCCCGTCACGGCAAGACGCCCGCTCCCTAGATGCAGAACCCGGGGATCACGCAGGTTCGCTTGCTTGGCTTTTCCGCAGGCGTTGCGTACGTAAAGACGTCGCCGTCGTGCCCCACGCGGTTCATATAGAGCGTGCCTTCGCTCTCCGATGTGTCGGGGCTCACCGTGCGCTCCCACCAACAAGTGTCCTTGCCCTTCCACTGGCGGACCATCGTCTCGTTCGTGGAATACGGGCTCACCTTGAGCTCGCGGAAGAGTTGGTACTCCTTGCCCTCGCCGTTGTAGATGTCTGCCAGGTAGTGATAGTCCTCGGCAAACGAATCGGGCGGTTGCGTACCGCACAGCTCGACCATGGCGGGCAGCCAAAGGGTTGCGGGCAACTCGCTCAGACACGATGCACTGTTGGCGGCGCCAACGTTATTTGAGATCTTTTTGACGGATTTGATGAGTGCGCGCAACTCGTTGGGCAGCAGCTTAAGGCCGTCGCCGTTGAGCCATTCCCGCAGCTCGCAATCTGCCCAGCCGGCGCTCGGCGGTTCAGCCGCAGCGTTGCGCTCGGCAATACCCGCATCGAACATAAACGTCAGTCCGGCCTTGCCTGTACCGTCCAGAAGTTCGTCGTGGCGGATGCCCACAAGCTGAGCGCCGACCTCCAGCCCGTTGGCGAGCTTCACACGCTTAGTGCACGGATAGGGGATATGCCCATCAGCGTCGAGCAGGTGGTAGCGCTTGGCAATCTCGCGTGCCTCGCTACGGGTCTCGGCGGCCTTAATCTTGAGCGAAATCTCCTGCAGCTGGTCCCAAGTGTAGTCGTCAAGCGAACCGCGGATGCCGTCCAGGTAGTCGGGGATGCCAAAGCCATGGGTTGCCGCGCCAACGACGCCGAGCCCCGCAACGACCGCAACGACGCCGCCGATAATAAAGCGACGGCGGGTCATGGCGTCGTGCCGGGCCTGCTCCAGGATCTCTCGCGCGCGCTCGCCGGCGACGTCGACCTTAAGGTGCGTGCCAGAATCGATATCAATTGCGGCCTCGTCTCCTGCACCCTCGCGGTCCTCAGATTCTGCAGCGGGGAGGTATGTCGAGAGCACCTCGAGCATCTGCTGCTCGGTAGGGCGATCGCCCTGTTCGACCGAAATGCCTTTCATGATGATCTGGACAAGCGCTTTGTCGCCCTCGCAGCGCGGCTCGAGCGGCGCCGGCTTGGTCTTGGTCTTTATGAGGTAGAACGAGCCGGTCGCCGCGGCACCCGTCGACTCAACATCGAACGGCTTGCGACCGCTGTAGAGCTGGTACAGAATGCTCGAAAGCGCATAGACGTCGATCGCGGGCGAGCGGCGAAGGGCCGCGATGCCTTCGATATCCTGCGTGAGCATTTCGGGCGCGGCGTATGCGGGCGTGGCAAAGCGCCAGATGTCGGCGCGCCGGGTGATCGTGTCGTCGCCGAGGGCCATGGTCGCGGAGCCCATGTCGATGAGGCAGGGGTCAAAGGAGCAATCGGCAATCTGCTGCTCGAGCGTTCGGCTGGTGGTGCGGAACATGATATTGGCAGGCGACAGGTCGCGATGGATGACCGGATTCACGAGGCCTTGGGTCATCAAGAGCGCGCGAAGTACGGCGTTTCCGACGGCGGCGACCATCTGGGTGGTCAGCCCGCCCGAGGCGTCGTGCGGAAGCAAGGGCAGCGCCTGCTTGAGCGAGGTGCCCTCGACCCACTCCATGAGGATGAGCGGGTCGTTCTCGCACGATCCGTAGCCATAGACGCGCGGAAATCCGCGCAGGTGCGAGACGGTACACAGATGACGGTACTCCTCGAACAGCGCGGCGGTGCTGGCCAGGTGCGCAGCCGCTTGCTCGGCAGAGCGATCGGGCGTCTGGTCGGAAAGGATGGCGTTGTCCTTGAGCAGCTTGACGGCAAAGACCTCGCCGCTCGTGTTGGTCGCGCGCAGCACGTGCCCGATATTGCCGCCGTCACGGTATGCCGTCTGAAGAATAAGCGTCATAAACCGGCGCTTGGCGTCGTCCTCGGCACTGGGGTCGACTGCCACGGCGGTATCGAACGTGTCGAGACGGATGAGTTTGTCGCCATAGGCGCTATCGGTAGTATCCATGGCGTTCCTTTGTCTGGCATGGGTTGCCGCGCGTATACGTGAGCAGTGCGGATATCGGTAAAGTACCATGATAACCGCACTGCCCACGTATACCGCTGAGTATTGTCGTTTACGACGCAGAAGGTAGAAGACAAAAGACGGACGGCGGCCGTCTTTCGATCGCCGTCCGCGCTAGTCCACAATGACAAGGAATGTCGTATAGAGACCCAGATGGAGCCTGTCGCTGTTTTCGATTTCCACCGGGGGATAGATCTTGCCGGGCTCGCGTTGGTCGCGCGGCGGCTCAATCACAATATCGCCGTCGCCTGCACCCGATTCGAGCACTGTGCCGTTGGTCGACCCAAGGCCCTGGGCGTACCAGCGTCCGCCTTCGAGCCAAATGCGGAGATGCTCGCGCGATGCGTCGGCGCCTACATCGGTGATGCTGGGCGAGGTTTTGGGCAAGGACCCAATTACCGTGCCGCGCGGGTCACGCGTAAGGGGGTGGATCTGCATGTCAACGCAGTTGTCGGCATGTGTCCTGAGCAGACCGAGGTTGGGGGCGACGGTGCGCGGCTGCTCCAGGCTGCCAGTAAAGCCACGTCCGACGGTAGTTTCGGTGGTGCCAAAGTGCCCGCCTGTCTTGCTGTCGCAAAAGCGCTCGACGGTAGCCACGCCTTGGATGGGGTCGGCGAGCGCCCCCGTTGCCACAAAGAGCATAAGGTAAAGCGTACTCTTCTCGCGCACGGCATTGCCGTCAAAGTTGTCGATGTGATTGAGGGCATTTGCATATAGGCGGCTGTCCAACTTGTAGCTGGCGAGAGCCGACATCATTTCGTTGGCGGCCGGGCCGCGATAGTGCTCGGCGATTGCCTGATAGGCGGACTCGCCGCCGCCGAGCTTGCTGCAGATTGCCGCGGAAAGATTGAGCGTGGTGACGGCAAAGTCGCTGTAGATGGCGGGCGCGCACTGGTCAGGCTCGCGATGGACGATGTAACGGGTGAGATACGAGCGGTTGGAAGAGCATTTCTCGAGCAGGGTACTGCCGAGATAAGAGTTTCCATTGATGAGCATTCGGGCGATCTCGAGATGTTTAAGACCGCCGAACGAGCGAATATCGTTATAGAGGACCGAGCAAGGCGTCTCTGCTGCCACGGATACCTCCTTTGATTGCTTCCTGGCCAATAAGGCGATAGGAATTAATGGCCCCCGGTGGGCGACGTATTAAATGGCTGCGCAATATGTAGCGTAACCAAAGCAACATTATAGGCCACATGTTCGAAATTGCAGGAAGAGCGAGAGATTTGGTTTGGACTGGACGGAAATCCCCCTCTGTCTTGATCTATAACAATTGGGACCGATTTTGCTCCGTAACTGTTACAGATTGAGACGTTTGTGAACCGTGCCGACCGTTTGTCTCGATCCGTAACATGTAGACCCGGTTTTGCTCCGTAATTGTTACAGATTGAGACAATCGGTCCGGGCCCGCCCCGTCATCTGTGGTTTACGTGGGGGCATGCGAAGCGCGGGTATACTAACCGGCGGCGAATCTGCTCCATCGCTTAGGGCCGCTGCGTCTGGACGGCGCGTGATAGGGCTGCCAAAGCGATCGCCAGCGTGCTGAGCAACGTCCTCTCTGTGCGCACCTGTTTTTGTATGTATTAGCGCACTACCAAGCACGCTCGCGCGGCCGCATGCCGTGCCCATAACGCGTGCAGATAAGGAACAACAACATATGCGTAATTCTGTATCCGACGTCACGGACGCCGAGATTCTGGACGAGGCCCGCGAGGCCATGACCCAGGCTGCCTTCGATGCTGCCGACGAGGCCAGCGCCGCCGAGACCGTTGAGTCCGCGACCGAGAGCCTGCCCGCCTTTGACGAGCTGGGACTTTCGGACGAGATGCTTCGTGCCATCGAGAACCTTGGCTACACGGCGCCCACGCCTGTCCAGGCTGGCTCGATTCCCGTTGTGCTCGAGGGCCGCGACCTGCTTGCCGCCGCTCAGACCGGCACCGGCAAGACGGCTGCCTTTTTGCTGCCGACCATGAACAACCTGGAGCACATCGCTCCGCCCAAGCCCGTGCGCGAGCGCGGAGGCCGCAACCGCCGTCGCGGCGCCAAGAAGCCCGAGGGCAACGGTCGCGGTCCCTTGATGCTCGTCATCACCCCCACGCGCGAGCTTGCCCAGCAGATCGACGAGGTCGCGAGCAAGATCGCCGACGTTACCGGCCATGTTGCCGTGACCGTCGTGGGCGGCGTGAGCTACAAGCCCCAGACCGCGGCGCTCAAGTACGGCTGCGACATCCTGGTCGCCACGCCGGGCCGTCTGGTCGACCTGATCGAGCAGGGCGCCTGCCACCTGGACGAGGTCAAGGTGCTGGTGCTCGACGAGGCCGATCGCATGCTCGATATGGGCTTTTTACCCGCCGTCCGCCGCATCGTGCGCGAGACGCCGGCCGAGCGCCAGACGCTGCTGTTCTCGGCTACGCTCGACGAGGAGGCCGTGGGCGAGATCACCGACCTGGTGAGCGACCCGGCCCGCGTGGAGATCGCGCCCGCTACATCGACCGCCGACACCGTCGACCAGTTTGTGTTCCCGGTGTCCATCGAGGCCAAGAACAACCTGCTGCCCGAGTTCCTCAAAAAGGAGGGCCCGGAGCGCACTATCGTCTTTATGCGCACCAAGCACCGCGCCGACAGCTGCTGCCGTCGCTTGGAGCGTAAGGGCATCAAGGCCGCCGCGATTCACGGCAACCGCAGCCAGGCGCAGCGCGAGCGCGCGCTTTCGGCCTTCCGCGACGGCACCGTCGACGTACTGGTGGCGACCGACGTGCTCGCCCGCGGCATCGACATCAGCGACGTGCGCTACGTCGTGAACTTTGATGTGCCGGCCGAGCCGACCGACTATATCCACCGCATTGGCCGTACGGGCCGCGCCGGCGAGCTGGGGTGGGCCATCACGTTTGTGACCGAGCAGGATGTCGATGAGTTCTACGAGATCGAGAAGCTCATGGACAAGACGGCCGACATCTACGGGGCCGGCGACCTGCATGTGGGTCCCAACCCGCCCGCGGTTGACCCCGAGCGCGACCCTGCCGCCTTTAAGGTGAAGAAGAAGACCAAGCGCGGCAAGTCCAAGAGCAAGAAGAAGCTTGAGCAGGCGCGTCGCGACGGCAAGCGCAACGGCGACGATTACGGCGATGTTGCCGGTCGTTCCAACCGCGGTCGCGACGAGCGCCGCAGCGACGGCGAGCGTCCGGGCCGTCCCAAGCGCGGCGGCAAGACCCGCGTGCGCGAGGGCGTTCAGGCTCGCGTGGACGAGGCTGTGGAGAGCGTGGCCCGCGAGGTAGCTGCCGAGGAGCGCGGGGGTGCTGCTGCCGTCGAGCAGACCCCACGCGGCAACCGTGCCGAGCGCCGTGCCAAGCAGTTCCAGGGCGAGGCGCATCGCCGTCGCCGCGAGGACGAGGACCGTGGTGGCCGTCGTCGTGTTGAGCGCGAGGACGAGGGCCGCGGTTCGCGCGGCGGCAAGCGCGGCTCGGGTGACCGTCGTCGTTCCGGTCGCAATGACGAGCGCAGTGGCCGTGGCGGCGAAGGCCGTGGTTCGCGTGACGAGCGCGGCGTCCGTGGCGGCGAGCGTCGCGAGGGTGCTCGTGGCAACGGTGGCCGCAGCGGCGC
>CABSMN010000051.1 GCA_902478765.1 uncultured Collinsella sp. | reverse complement strand
GCTCGGCGTCGCGGGCTTCGGCGGCTCCTCCATTCCCGACTACGGCACGATGGCCATCATCGCCACCGCCTACGGCGTGACCCTGGGCGCGGACACGGGCCTCGCCATCGGCCTGCCGGTCGGCATGCTCGGCATCCAGCTCGACGTCATCGTCAAGATCCTCAACGGCTTCGTCGTCGAGAAGTCCCAGAAGTTCTGCGACGAGGGCAAGTTCAAGCAGATGAACGCCATCCTGTGGGTCTGCCCCGTGCTCTTCGGCCTGTGCGCCGCCCTGCCCGTCTTTGTCTCCGTGACCCTCGGCCAGCCCGCCGTCAACTGGCTCCTCGAGGTTATGCCCCAGTGGTTCCTTTCCGGCCTCACCCTCGCCGGCAAGATGCTCCCGGCCGTCGGCATCGCGATACTGCTGCGTTACATGCCCACCGGCAAGTACTTCCAGTACCTGCTCGCCGGCTTCTTCCTCTCGGCCTTCCTGAACGTGCCCATCATCGGCGCCGCCATCGTCGGCGTTGCCCTCGCGATCGCGTTCTACCAGCGTGCCGAGAGGGACACCGAGCTCGCCGCCCACGCTTCCGCAGACGCCTTCATCGGAGAGGATGAGTAACCATGGAAAACGAGAACATCACCGCCGTCGCCGAGGGCAAGCCCTCCGGCTACAAGGTCACCAAGAAGGACCTGCGCAACGCGAACTGGCGCTGGCTCATGAGCGTGTGCACCTTCAACTACCAGACCCAGCAGGGCGCCTCAGTCGCCTACGCCCTCTCGCCGGTCCTGAGGAAGATCTACACGAACGACGAGGACTATAAGCAAGCGCTCAACAACCACTTCCGCTACTACAACACCCAGCCTTGGCTCGCCGCCATCATCCTCGGCGCCTGCGTGGCCATGGAGGAACGCGACGGCCTAGCGGCGGCGGACGCCGTCCAAGACCTGAAGATCGGCACCATGGGACCGCTCGCCGGCGTCGGCGACTCCCTGCTCATGACCATGATCCCGACCATCATGGGCTCCATCGCCGCCTACATGGCCATCGAGGGCAACCCCGTGGGAGCCGGCATCTGGTTCGCGCTCATCCTGGCCATCTTCTGGGTCCGCATGCACGCCCTCGAGTTCGGCTACAAGCAGGGCGTGAAGCTCGTCACCGACTTCAGCGAGAAGCTTCCCAACCTCACTGCCGCCGCCTCCGTGCTCGGCCTCACCGTGGTCGGCTGCCTCATCGCCTCGGTCATCGGCGTCACCTGCCCGATTAGCTTCAGCTTCGGCGACGTCGCGATGGAGATTCAGCCGCTGCTCGACAAGATCCTGCCTGCCATGATCCCCGCCGCCATCACGGGAAGCGCGTATTACCTTCTTACCAAGAAGAACGCGAGCATGACGGCCCTCATCCTCGTGGTGATCGTCCTCGCGATGGTCGCCTCCGCCGCCGGCATCCTCGCTTAGCTTCGACCCAAGAGATTGGTGAATCAATGAGAAAGATAGTTGTGGCGAGCCATTCCCTTCTCGCCCAGGGCTTCAAGGACACCCTCGAGTTCCTTACGGGTAAGAGCGACGCCGTCAACGCCGTGTGCGCCTACGTGAACGACAACGGCGAGGGGCTCGACGCGGCGGTCGAGGCGGCTCTTTCGGGCACTGACGAGGTCGTCGTCCTCACCGACGCGCTCGGCGGCAGCGTGAACCAGCGCTTCTCCCGCTTCGCCTCCGACCGGATCCACGTGATCGCGGGTGTCAACCTCCCGCTCGCCATGACGGTCGCGCTCGCGCGCCCCGACGAGAAGCTCGACTTCGACGCCCTCGTCGACGAGGCGCGCCAGCAGATTGTCTACGTGAACGGTGCCAGTTCCGCCGAGTGCGAAGACGACGAATAGAGGAGGTCGACGATGAGAGAGTTCCTTAAGGACGTGTGGATGCACGGCGGTGAGGAAAGCCGCGCCATCACCCCCGAGAACATCACGGGCGAGAAGGGCCGTGCCGCCATGTCGGCCAGCCACCTCGGCGTCGGCCGCAAGGGCTCGTGCTGCGTGCCCCTTGAGTCCGGCGAGACCATCACGCTCGCGGACATCGAGGGCCCCGGCATCATCCGCCACATCTGGATGACCGTCCCCGACAAGACCGCCGCCGGCAGCTTCGTCATGCGCGACCTCGTGCTGCGCTTCTACTGGGACGACGAGGAGACCCCCTCGGTCGAGTGCCCTGTCGGCGACTTCTTCTGCAACGGCTTCGGTGAGCGCGCCATCGTCAACTCGATGCCCATCTGCGTGAACCCGACGGGCGGCATGAACTGCTACTTCGAGATGCCCTTCAGGAAGCACGCCAAGGTCACGCTTACGAGCGAGCACCCCGGGTTCATTAAGTACATCTTCTACACGTTCAACTACGCGCTCACCGACGTGCCGGACGACGCCATGTACTTCCACGCCCGCTTTAACCGCGAGCGCAGCACTCGCAGGGGCGTCGACTACACCGTGCTCGACGGCGTGCGCGGCAAGGGCTACTACGTCGGCACCTACATGGCCCTGTGCGCCCTGGAGCGCTATTGGTGGGGCGAGGGCGAGATGAAGTTCTTCCTCGACGGCGACGAGGAGTTCCCCACGGTCACCTCGACGGGAGCCGAGGACTACTTCGGCGGTGCCTGGGCCTTCCTCGACAGGCCGCCCCACGCGCTGCCCGAGGCGCAGTGCTTCAACACGCTGTTCGCCGGCTACCCGTACCGCTCGACGCGCGACGCCACGCGCGACCGCTTCAGCGCGGGCAAGCCGAACCCGAACCCGATGCTCGCGACCAACGACGACGCGCTGCCCAGGCACGGCCTCTACAGGTGGCACCTTCCCGACCCGATCTCGTTCAAGGAGGACCTGCGCGTGACGTTCCAGGACCTCGGCAACGACGACATCAAGCTCTACGAGCGCGAGGACGACATCTCCACCGTCGCCTACTGGTACCAAAGCGAGCCGCACGCCGTGCTCGCCCCGTTTGCCGCAAGGCAGGACCGCGTGCCCAGGTAGGGTCGCCTCGAAACAAGCCAACGTTATGGGCGCCCGCGGTTGACCATGACTGCGGGCGTCCCTTTGCAAGGAGGATCACATGAGCGAAAAGCAAATGAGGCTCGGCGCCCTCGAGGCCGGCGGGACCAAGATGGTCTGTGCCGTGGTGTCCGGCGACGGCGAGGTCCTCGACCGTATGGAGACCCCGACGCTTACGCCCGCCGAGACCGTCCCGCAGATGATCGAGTGGTTCACCGCCCGCGATGTGGACGCATTGGGCATCGGTGCCTTCGGCCCGACCTGCGTCAACCCCAACGATGAGCGCTACGGCTCCATTCTCCAGACGCCCAAGCTCGCGTGGCGAGGCTATGGTCTTCGCGCCGCGTTCGCCGACGCCCTCGGGATTCCGGTGGCCTACGACACGGACGTGAACGTTGCCTGCCTCGGCGAAGTGGTCTTCGGCTGCTGCAAGGGGCTCGAGGACGCCGTCTACGTGACCATCGGCACCGGCGTGGGCGCGGGCGTCATGTGCGCGGGCAGGCTCCTTCACGGCATGCTGCACCCCGAGGCCGGCCACATGCTGGTAAGGATTCGTCCCACCGAGGAGGGACGCTGCGTCTGCCCGAGTCACGCGAGCTGTCTCGAGGGCCTCGCCTCCGGCCCCGCCATCGCCGCACGCTGGGGAAAGCCCGCGGCCGAGCTCGCGGACAACGCTGAGGTGTGGGCGCTCGAGGGGGATTATCTGGGGCAGATGTGCGCGAACCTCGTGCTCATGTACTCGCCTCGCCGCATCGTCCTCGGCGGCGGCGTGATGCACCAGGAGCAGCTCTACGGCATCGTCCGCAAGAAGACCCTCGAATATCTGGGTGGCTACATCCAGACCGCCGAGCTTAAGGACATAGAGAGCTACATCTGCGCCCCGGGCTGCGGCGGCGACCAAGGAATCCTCGGCGCGGCCGAGCTGGCAAGAAGGGCGCTCGCGTAACTTGCGCTCTCTCCGCCATACAACGCGTTAAGAAAAGACGAGCGCTTCTTGCCAATTGAGCGGCAAGAAGTGCTCGTCTTTTGCATTTTTGTCTCTCAAAATCTTATTTTCACGATTTGCATTTTCATCCCGTTGTCACCGACCCTTGCGAGAAACCGGAAAAAGCCGCTGACAGAAGGGTCCCTCAAATCGTTGTAGCCCAGCATATAGCCGCGACTTGTGACCTGCAGACGGCTGTCCCACGTGCCGATTTCCTTGGCGGCATCCGAAACCGCAAAATATGCCCCAACATCCTTGATTTTTGCAGTCTTAAGCCATGTTTTTGCGATCATCTTTACTGCCGTCCGATTGGCAGCATCAAAGACCAGCACACCGCCGGGGAAAGCGTCCGCCATCTCCCGCACCAGTTCCCGGACCTGCTGGGTCAGAAAGTAATAGAACACCCCGGAGGCAAAGAACACCGCCCCGCCGGAGGCATCGATCTTGTCAAACCATGCGGGGTCTTTCAGGTCGCAGGGGATGTTTTGCTCCCGCTCCCCGGCGGGCAGCAGCTGCTGCCGCAAGGCGATCACATCCGGGAAGTCCAGATTGTAGATCTTGCATCTGCCGTTGTCGCAGGCTCTGCCGGTGTTATCCAGCCCGCAGCCCAGATTGACCACTGCCGCACAGGGGTGCGTTTTCAGGTATGCCTGCACCTCAAAGGCAAGGTCATTCTGCCGCATGGCGACCTCCAGCGCACCGAACCGCTGCATCAGGCTGCGGGAGTTTTTCTCTGCCTCTGAAAAGTCGTAGTCGATCTGGTCGAGCAGGCGAACCGCTGTTTCATCCCTGTAAAGGTTCGGGTACAGCTCCGTACACAGCTTCCGGGAATACAGCGGGAGGATCAGCGTCTCCTGCACGGCGTTTTTCTCAATTCTACATTTCATAGGTTTCTTCCTCAGTGAATAAATACTGTCATAATTGCCGCCAGCACAGCCGCTATGACCGTCATGCCTATCGCCATGTGCAGGATAGATGCAAAAATGCCCGCATGGCGTCCTCAAACGCCATATCCGCCACACTGCCTTGCAGAACGGCGCAACGCCCCTCCTGAATTGCAACTCGGTTGAGCTTTCTAGCCTTCTCCACGCTGACGGGCGAATAGTCGATGCCCTTGACGACGCCATGCGGGCATTTTTCCAGCAGCCGTTTTATGTTCGCCCCGCCGCCGCAGCCGCAATCCAGCACCTTGGCGTTTGCTGCAAGTTGTAGAAATCGAAGTCCCCACCGCGCCACAGGGCTGTGGCCCAGATTCATCATGGCAACCATAAGTTTTCCGCCGAGGCCCACGGGCTTGCGGGTGTTGTCAAAGAACGACATCTGGCCCCGCCGATTTCGTGCATTCCGCATAGGTCAATGGGAACGAGGCCTTTAGCACCGCGCTTTTCTGCACCGCCCAGCCGTTTTGACGCAGGAAACGCAGGTATTCTTCGCTTGTCCACCTGCTGTGGAGGGGGAATCCCGCCAAACTCATGAAAAAGGCTTTTACCTTGCCGGAAACCGAGTTTCCCGCGTGGGTGAAGGTTGGCGCGATGAGCACGCCGTCGTCCTTCAGCACCCGCCTGATTTCTTGCAGGGCCTTTTCCGGATGCGGCACTATGTGAAGCGCGTTGGACGCGATCACCACTTCGAAGGACTTCTGTGCATAGGGCAGGCGGAACATATCTTGAACGGAAAAGTGCAGCTTTGCGGATTGATTACCCCGCTTTGCCTCAAGGATCATCTTTGCAGAGGCGTCCGTAGCCTCGATGTGCGCCGCCGCATCCACGACGCTCTTTGCGATAAGCCCCGTGCCGGTGGCAACCTCCAGTACGGTTTTTGCTTTCACTGCCGGCCGGATCAGCCCATACATCTTCTCATACGCCGCCCGGTCGTTTTGCATGAAACGGTCGTACCGACTGGCATTCTTGTCCCAGAAGCCCTTGCGTTCGTGCATGGCTATCGCCCCCAAACAGTTAGAGCCATCTAACTATAACACACGAATCATGCAGTAAGTTAAGGCTAACCTTATTTTCTTGGCTAAGACGCATCTCTTCGGTTTTCGCTTATAACGGCGCGAGTCAGATACTAGGCTGGAGCTGAAGAAGGAGCTTGGCGGACAGGTAGGTCGATACTGGTTCCCGGAACGGTGATCTAGCCAATTACATCAGGGCTCTAGTCATTGAGTGGGAATAGAAAATTCCTTAGTTATGGGGGTATAAATTTGAATCCCTTTAGGATAAACCCCCATGACTATATGAATTGACCTGCTGACTCCAATGAAGATTGGAGGGTAACGGCCAGGGGTGACGGCCCAGCGAGTGTTATTTTGCGAGCTATGCGCATTGAAAGCGACCTTTCGTGGTATAAACTACTTGCCGGAAGCCGCGGCTTTCAGAGTACGGCTTACGTGTACGTTTAACCTCCGTGGGCGACGGGGTGCCGCAAGGCGTAGAATATCGCCCACCTGTAGGGGCCTGCAGCGATGCGGGCCCCGCTTCGTATGAAGGGGGCGTAACCGATGAAGATCGTATCCATCTCCCAGGACTTCTTCGACCTCGTCGATGGCGACCGCGAGCTCATGCTTAAGCACAATCGCCCCTGCATCGTGGTGGTGAGGCTGCGTTTCCGCGGGAAGCGCAGGGACTTCGCCGTGCCGCTGCGTTCCAACATCGCCCCTAACGTGCCCAAAGACCAGTACTTTGCGTTGCCACCCCGCCCCACGACGCGCCCCGGCTGCCGCCACGGCATCCACTACATCAAGATGTTCCCCATAACCAAGGCCTACCAGCGCCGCTTCAGGACCGAGGGCTCGGCCTACTACGAGACGCTCCAGCGCATCATCGATGGCAACACCAAGCGCATTGTCTCCGAGTGCCAGGCATACCTCGACCGCTACGAGCGCGAGGGAAGGCCTCGCTTTGCCATCGACATCGACCGCATCGTGGGACTGCTGGAGGGCGAGAAGTAGGGCATCTCGGCTCAGTCTCGAGCCATGCGGAGTCGCTCCGCATTTTTGAACGCCGCGTGTGCGTCCCAAATACTTGAGAAACAAGCTGTGAAGTGCTGTGGCGCGCCCGTGCCCGTGCATAGCCGTCACCATCAGCGTCTACGCGGCGTCGGCTTCAAGTGGAACTGGCGCCGCTGCTGTATATGGTTTGCCTTGCTGCAAATAGCTGTCTCTT
>CABSMN010000050.1 GCA_902478765.1 uncultured Collinsella sp. | reverse complement strand
ACTTCTAGCTTCGTCGGCAGCGTCAGATGTGTATAAGAGACAGATGTAGGTGTACTCATACATCGGCGCGGCGTTTTCGTCGTTCTCTACCAGTGCATGGACGAAATGCTCGATCTGTCCCGTGTCGTCGCTTTCTGAATCCGCCTCGAGCTCAATGCGCGTGGCCGCTTGATCCCAATCGCGCACGACAGGCGCGGCATTTACGGCAGTGGCCTTAACCTCGGCGCGTGCGAGCAGCTCGGCGTTGGTGACGATGGTGGCCGATGCGATAAACTGCGGCACACCACCTGCTTCGGCGTTGCCGGCCGAGCCGAAGCAGGCATCCAACGTATAAGGCGTATTTCCACCCAATGCCAGCTCAGAGCGCTGGAGTACATACTGGTCGCCATTGCTCACCGACATATTCCACGAATCGATGAGTGTGGGCCACGACCCCGACCAAGCCTTGGTGGTCCACTTGAACATTACGAACTGGAGTATCACATCGACATCGACGTCTGCACCCACGCGCAGCCGCGGAAGCTGGTGTCCATCTGCCTTCTCGTACCCAATGAACAGCGTGAGGGATGCGGCACCGCGCACGGCAGACGAAGCGACGCCTGCAACGCCGGCTCCAAAGGTGACGGCAAGCCCGATCTGGATGGTGAACGAGCCCGACGTGTTGGAATAGTCGAGCGAAATGTTCTTGAAAAACGCCGCGCCGCTGCCGTGCGTGTGGGCACCCACAGCGAGCGCCGGCTTCGCCAGCACCCAAGGGTTGACGTTTAGGAAAAATGGCACCGGTCCTAGGGTAAACTGCTCGGTCCAATTGAGGCCAGTTCTTACCTGGAAGAGGGCCTTAATATTGCCGTATGCGGGGTCGTTGTTGTTACCCCAGGTTTTGCCCACCCAATCGTAGGCGAGCGAGCCGTACAGCTGTGTGGCGATATCCATCGTGAACAGCGGCGTGCAATGGTGGCGAAGGAGCTTGGTGTTTCTTGGATCGGTGCCCGAACCGGCACTCATACTTTTGTACTGATTCCACTTCCCCTCCATTTCGTCGAGGTAGCGGTTTGCCTGCTTGGCGCCCGACTCGCGCGGTGACTTCTTCCAGTACTCCGGATCCGGATTGCCCGAATCGTTCATATAGCTGGCTGGTTTGTATCCTCCGCCAAACAGCACGTATCCAGCAAACGAGAAATCGAAGAGGATCGGAAATGTGGGTATCCAGCACGTGAACTTATTGCCGCCGATGCCGGGAAACGCCGCGGGGAAATCAAACGGAGTGACCTCTTGGTCCATGGTGGTGGGGACGATAGTGGTCGAGCCCGATTCCGCCTTTGCGGCCGGCGCGGTGACAACGGCCATGGGGGATGAGAGCGTGTAGGTTTTGCCCTGATAGTCGAGGACAAAGCGCAGCTTGCACCCTTCCTCCAGAAGGCCCGATGCCGCGTCGAGAAACTTGTCTTCGAGTGTGAACGTCGCCAGATTATCCGCGCCTGATGCGCTGGCCTTGATCTGGCCGATCTGCGTGACGGTTTCGGGCGAGCTACCCGTGGCGGGCATTACCTTGTTGATGTGCAGCGTTGCCTGTCCACCCTGTGGCAGATGTGCCTGTACAATAAAGGCATGCGTGTCGGGTTGGTCGTTTGCTGCTTCGTCCGCTGGCATTGCCATAAACGTGGCGTCGGCGTACTGGATGTCCCATTCGTCGAACGTGAGCTGGCGGAAGTACGGCTCGCCGTCGGAAAGCGGACGTGTGGGTGCGGTTATGGCGGTGCCGCCCTGGATACGCGCAAGGGGAATCTCGACATCACGGTAGCCCGCCATGCTAATGGAGATGCCGCCGTTAAAGTCGTACGCGTCAAGGAGCGTTGCCTCGTCCACGTAGCCTTCCGAAAGAGGGGCGACCTCAAAGATGGCCGTGCCTTCGTCATCGGTCGTGGCGGTTAGCTGCTTGCCTACGGCATAGCGCGATGTGAGCGTGACCTGGGCACCTGCGATGGGCGTATTCTTGTTGGCGACGTCGACCACGACCACACCAAACATGGTGCGCGAGAGAACGAGCACCTTGAAGGGGTCTTCTTCGTCGGCATAGGCCGCGGTGGGCGCGAACGGCAGCAGGAAGGCATTTTCGCTTCCCGGCACGCGAGGCAACATAATGCTCGCCAGCGAGGACGCTCCAGCAACAAGTAACGAACGGCGATCAAGCATCTTGGGCTCCCATCCCGCAAATATCGGTGGAAATAATCCAATTTTGCGAGAAGACGCTTCGTGGCGGTAGTGCCGTTCAAGGGTCAAAATGTCCAAATTGATCGAGCGAAGCGCCGGGTTCCGGAACGCGTTCGATGCGCTTAGCAGCCCGGTCGCTAACGCAACATGTGCGCGACCAGCTCGGCGCGTGTGCCGATGCCAAGCTTTGCGTATACGCCGGATAGGCGGTTTTTGACGGTGCCCGGCGATACTCCCATATGGCGTGCGATTTCAGCGTTGGTCCATCCGCGGCAGGCGAGCATGGCCATGGTGAACTCTGTGGTCGTTAAATCGTCGGCAACGTCCTCGCCCGAATCGGGGTTGTGGATGCGCCGCCAGCCGTAGCTGAAGCGGTACGTGATCTCGATGATGCGTGCGAAGTCGTCGGGGTATTGCGTTTTTAGGCACGCCTCGATGAGCCCCTGTAAAAGGCTGTGGTGCTCGCCGATGAGCTCGATAAGGCCGTCGGGACGCGCAATGTTCCAAGCAGCTCCGAAATGCGTTCTTGCGGCGTCGACGTCTTTGAGACTCATGCAGGCCATGGAAGCTGCCAGGTGCAGGAACAGTTCCGAGATGGGATAGCTTCCCTGTTTCATGATCAGGGCGTTTTCCGCCATGCCCAGACTGCGGCCATATTCGCCGCGCAGGTACAGGGCATGCGCCATCACGTAGCTGGCGAACAGGCGCAGGCCTTCGGGCAGATGCGCCGCAAGCGGATAAAACTCTTCGGCGGAATACGGGGAAGGCAAGTGCAGCAGGACGCTCGCGGCCGAGGCGAACAGGATATGCGTGGCGTGGACGGCGGGTGATTCCTCGTCGGCCGGCGTATCGAGGATGCCAGCAAGGCAACGGCGGGCATCGGCGATACGGTTGAGCGACAGACTGGCATATCCGCAGATAAAGCATGAGGAATAGCGCAGTGCGGGGTCGGTGGCGTCAAGATAGGGGCGTGCTGTCTTGGCGGCGAGTGCGGCCTGTCCGCGAAAGTACAGCGCTTCTGCCGTGGCGATGGCGCGTGAATCGGGGTCGGAAATGCCTGCAACCGCAGCGTCAATCTGCCCCGGCACAAAGGCGGTGCACATCAACGGCATGGGAACGCATGGGTAGCCATCGCAGTCCATCTTCCATCTCCCAACAGCTGGCAACACTAGCAGCAATTGTACTCTTGTTGCTCGGGACTGGAATTTGTGGGTATCGCCTACGATTGTGCCGAACGTATAAAGGGAGGTCCCCGGTATCTGCCGCGTGTGCTACGACCTCACGCCTAAGCCTGTCGGCACGGTCGAGTGGGAGTAAACTTCTACTCTTTTGGGCGAATTGCATTGACGGAGAGGGGTCCCGCGCAAACGTGTGCGGGACCCCTTTCGTTTTACTGTTCGGTTAATGCTGCGGATCGTTTTGGAAGGCTTGCGAGCATAGTGGTCCCGTCCTCGGAACTTTCTTCGACCTCTACGGCGCCACCGTGAAGCGCTGCAATCTCCCAAACGAGCGCTAGCCCGAGTCCTGCGCCGCCGTATGCCCTGCTGCGGGATTTATCCAGGCGAAAGAACGGCTGGAAGATGCTCTCTCGGTACTGCTTGGGTATTCCCGGGCCCTGGTCCTCGACTCGCAGGAACACGTGGCTGTCGTTGTCGCAGATGGAGACGTTGACAGTCGAGCCGGGGCGGCTGTAATGGATGGCATTTTCGACCAGGTTAAACACCAGCCGATAGAGGAGCGTGTCGCTCCCGATTACTAAAGCGTCTCCAGCACAATTGAGGGCTATGCCCTTATTTTCGGCAAGTGGCGCAAGGTCGGTGAGGACCTCTTCGGACAAGGGACCAAGTTCAACATCGTCCTCGCAAGGAACGCTGCGCAGCTCACTCATCTCGAGCAACACCTTGGTCATCCGCGACATGCGCTCGGTTTGTTCTTGTAGCAGGCCGAGCAGCTCGGCTGTTTCGGGTTGCAAACCGGAGCGCTCGGAAATGAATAGTTCAATCTGTGCTTGCATAAGGGCGAGTGGGGTGCGCAGCTCGTGTGCGGCGTTGCCGGTAAACTGACGCTGTGCAGAGAACCCTTCGCCAAGACGAGCGATCATGTCGTTGAAAGAGGCGCTGCATCGTTGTAGCTCGGTGGGCACATCTTCATTGAGTCTGATTTCGCTTAGGTTGTCAGGTTGCACACGCTCAACCTGAGCTGCAAAAGCCCGTAGCGGTTTGAGTGCACGGCCGCTCACAAAGTATGCCAGCGCGCCGCCAAGGAGTGTGACTCCAGCCGTGATGTACCAGGCTGTCGTGCCAAAAGACTCTTGTGCGTCGTTTACGACGATCGTGACCTTGTCATCGAGGGCTGCTTTCGTTGGGTCGAACGCCTGGAGCGAATCTTCGCCGGTTGCGTTAAAGGCCGAGATGTCGCTGCCGATGGCATCCATGTAGCGCATGCCCGTATAGCCGACCAGGCAGTTCGTCAGCACGCATGCCGCACACGTGAGCAGTGCCGTCATAATCGTTATGCGCCATTGCAGAGAAAGCCCTTTCATTCTCCATCCTCCATAACGTAGCCCTCTCCAATCCGATTGCGAATCGGGTCGTATCCCAAAGCGCTGCGTAGCTTTTTGCGGAGCGACGAGATATGAACGCGGGTTGCGTTGCTAAAGCTGTTCACGCTGCTATCCCAAACGTGCTCGATAAGCTCCTCTTGACTTACCGGACGCCCCTGATTAAGCATCAGGTATTCCAAGATTCCCGTTTCCTTGCGCGTAAGAGATAAAGCCTCGCTGTCCACGGAAGCGATGCGCGCCTTGGTGTCAAAGTTGAGCTTTCCGCAGGTTAATACTATGTCGCTTTGTGCGAAGCGCCTGAGGGTAAGGCTGCGGATCCTTGCCGCAAGTTCGTCCAGATGAAACGGCTTGGTAAGGTAATCGTTGGCGCCGGCATCGAGTCCGGCGACTTTATCGGATACTTCGCCACGTGCGGACAGAATCAGTACCTTGGTCTCGCAGTCGGTTTTCCTAAGTTCCCTGAGCACGGTCATGCCGTCGATACGGGGGAGATTGAGGTCGAGCACCACGAGGTCAAAGACTTCGACGCCCAGCAGGTCGAGCGCCTCCTGTCCATCGTGACAGCAGTCGACGCTGTACGCCAAGTTTCGCAAGCTGCGCGCGATTGCATCGCACAGTGCTCGCTCGTCTTCGACGATCAAAATACGCATAACAGTCTCCTTGCACATTCCATATCGCGCTTAACACGGATTTTATAGCCGATATGGTCCAATGGTCGCGTAACGAAAGGAGTGGTCGTGTTGTTCAAAGCGGTAAAACCCGTGGTACAGGTCGCTTTGTTGATCGTCGGAATTGCCATGGTGTGCTTTGGTGTTATGCGTGGCGAGGCGGATGCCGTGCTGGCCAAAGCGATTAGGCTGTGCTTGGAGTGTATCGGAATTGGATAAAAGAGAAAACACTGCGTCGCATGTTTTGGCCCGATTTCGCGGATTCATTCAGGCGGCGGCGATGCTTGCGACCAATATTCATCTGCCCAATTTTGCCAAGGGAGGCATTTACCAAGGGGCGGGCAAGGCCGTCTGTGTGCCGGGACTCAACTGCTACTCGTGTCCGGCGGCTTCGGGTGCGTGTCCCATCGGCTCGTTTCAGTCGGTGGTGGGCTCGTCTAAGTTTAGCTTTTCGTATTACGTCACCGGAACGCTCATTCTGATCGGCGTACTGTTGGGGCGTTTTGTATGCGGCTTTTTGTGCCCGTTTGGATGGCTGCAGGAACTTCTACACAAGATTCCCGGCAAAAAGCTATCAACGAAAAAGCTCAAGCCGCTCACGTACATCAAGTATGCCGTGCTGCTGTTTGCCGTGGTGCTGCTGCCTGTCTTGGTGGTCAACGATGTGGGCATGGGCGACCCGTTCTTTTGCAAGTACATCTGCCCACAGGGCGTGCTCGAGGGTGCGATTCCGCTGTCCATCATGAATACGGGAATCCGCTCCGCGCTGGGAAAGCTCTTTACCTGGAAGCTCGCGATTCTCATTGCGGTTGCGGTGCTGAGCGTGTTGTTCTACCGCCCCTTCTGCA
Source organism: uncultured Collinsella sp. (assembly GCA_902478765.1). Classification (GTDB taxonomy): domain Bacteria; phylum Actinomycetota; class Coriobacteriia; order Coriobacteriales; family Coriobacteriaceae; genus Collinsella. The sequence continues at coordinate 1,057 of CABSMN010000050.1, read as the reverse complement.
AATGGATCTGCCCCCTCGGTGCGTTTTATGCGCTCATGAACAAGGTGTCGTTGTTGGGGATTCAGGTTGACCAGTGCAAATGCGTTTCGTGCGGCAAGTGCGCCAAGGTGTGTCTGATGGACGTGGACGTTACGCGTACGCCCGACCATGCCGAGTGCATTCGTTGCGGCAAATGCGTGGGTGCGTGCCCCGTCGATGCCATTAGCTTTCGCTACGGGCTGGGCGTGACGGGCGACAAGACCGCGCAGTCCGCGCAGGACTGCGAAAACAAATAGGTACCTATTAAGCTTCGATACAACGGAGGAACCATGAAACTGTCGAAAATTGCGGCCCTGTTGATGCTGCCCGTGCTGGCGCTGACTCTCGCGGCGTGCTCTGCCCCCAAGGGCGACGCGAAGGATGCCACGAGCGGCGATGCGCAGATTGCCGAGCTTGTGGCACAAAAGCCGTCGAGCGCCGAGGAGGCGGCCGAGCTGTACCAGCAGCTGCTGCAAAAGGAAAACGAGATCTTTGCGAGCGATAACGCCCTATGGGAAAAGGTATTCAATGCGGCAAATAAAGACTCGGCAATGATTGAGGACGGTAGCAATTACGGCGACTTTTTGCTTGATACCATCGAGGGCGCCAAGGATCAGTTTACGGCTGACGAGCTCAAGACGCTTAAGGCCGGCGCACAGCAGGTCAAGGAGATCGAGGATAAGCTCATGGCGCTGGAGAAGGAGTTTCCCGGATGCGGCAGCACGCCCGGCGAGGGGGAGAGCGTCGATGCCTCGACCGCAGGCATGACCAACGGCGAGAGCGGGGAGACGAAGTTCCCCAGCTTTAAGGGCAAGGACTTGGACGGCAACGATGTAAACAGCGACGAGCTGTTCTCCAAGAACAAGGTCACCGTCATGAACTTCTGGTTTACCACCTGCAAGCCGTGCGTGGGAGAGCTGGGCGATCTGGAGAAGCTCAACAAGGAGCTTGCCGAGAAGGGCGGCCAGGTCGTGGGCGTTAATTCCTTTACGCTCGATGGCAACAAAGACGAGGTGGCCGATGCCAAGGACGTGCTTTC
>CABSMN010000049.1 GCA_902478765.1 uncultured Collinsella sp. | reverse complement strand
CGCTCATGTCAAAGATTACCGGCTGCGGTTGCTCGCAGGGCGGCGTGCTAGCCGTGTACGCCTGCGCTGCCGATCCGTTTACGGCAGCCGTCTGCGGCACCGCCGTCTACAACGTAGCCGGCACGCGTGCCGCCGCTGTCGCCGATGCCCCGGCAAGCTTTAAGGTCGCCTTTATCGACGAGCTCTACCGCGCAACCGCCCAAGACATCGCCGACAACCGACTCGAGCTCGAGGAGGCATAAGCCATGTCCGAACCCGCAACCAACGCCGGCATGAACACGCTCGTCGCCGTGGCCATCGCCCCGTGCGGCACCGGCGATGAACTGTCCGCCGAAGTTGCCGAGGTCGTGCGCGTCATTCGCGAGAGCGGCCTTCCCAACCGCACCACCTCGATGTTCACCGAGATCGAGGGCGACTGGGACGAGGTCATGCAGGTCGTGCGCGACGCGACCTTTGTGTTGGCGAGCAAGGGCATCCGCACCGAAATCGTGCTCAAAGCCGATATTCGACCCGGATTTACCGACACCATGACCGGCAAACTCGAGCGCATGGAAGCGCAGATCAAAAAGCAGGAGGAAGCACGATGAGTATCCGCGACAACCTTGATATCTCCGCCTATCTGGTACTCGGCCCCGAAAACACCCTCGGACGCCCCGTGGGCGATGTTGTGGCCCAGGCACTCGACGCAGGCTTTACCTGCATCCAGGTGCGCTCCAAGGTGGCAAGCGCCCGCGAGATCATCGCACTGACGGGCGACGCCGCGCAGGCAATCGCACAGGCCGGCAAGACCGGTCAGGTCGCCCTGCTGATCGATGACCGTCTGGACTGCGTACTCGCCGCGCGCGAGCAGGGCATCGCTGTCGACGGCGTGCATGTGGGTCAGAGCGATATTCCCGTCGAGGTCTGCCGCAAGCTGCTGGGCCCCGACGCCATCGTGGGTCTTTCGGCCCGTTGCGAGGAGATGCTCGAGTACGTCAAGACCGCCGACATGAGCCTGGTCGACTACCTGGGCATAGGCCCGCTCCACGAGACCGAGACCAAGCGCGACTGCGGACGCGCAGCCGATGGCTCCATCATCACCAAGAGCTTTGAGGACCTGGCCGCACTCCACGCGGCAAGCCCCGTACCCATCGTGGTGGGCGGCGGCGTCAAGACGGCCGACCTGCCGCAGCTCAAGGCAACCGGCGCCGACGGCTTTTTCGTGGTGAGCGCCGTCTGCAGTGCCGACGACCCCCACGCCGCAGCCAAGGAGCTCGTCGACACCTGGCAGCAGGCATAGACATAGGCCGAGCAGCTGCTCCGCGGCCTCATATCTTCAGCAACGGAAAGCGCATCCCAGTTTGGACCTCCATTCCGGGATGCGCTTTCCATCGCCGCTCTACCCCGCCAGATACGTTTCCAACGCCGGCAAAGACGACTCCGCATCGTGACGGCCGATCTGATAGATGCGCTCGAGCTCGTCGGGCTCGCGGCACAGCGACGGCACCTTTACCGATTCGCTCGGCCGCACCACAAAGACCTCGCCGGCCGCCTCGCGACGCGCCAGGTCATCGAGCGTGGCATTGTAGACCTCATGCCGATGCTCAAGCGCTGCGACAAACTCCGGGTAGTGACGGAACACGCGCCGCAGCATAGGCATCACGCTGTTGGGTTGTTTCACAAAGCCCGCCGGCTGCGTGAGCACCACGATATTGCGGTCATACCCCTGTGCAAACAGCCAAGCGCTGGGAATGGAATCAGCCACGCCGCCATCCAGGTACTTACGCCCCTCAATGGCGACGGGACGCGTCGCCACAGGAATCGCCGACGACGCCCGGATCCACTCGATATCGCGCTCGTCGCCATACGGCAGATCGTGATAGACGGCCTTGCCCGTCTCGATATCGGTACACACGCACGTAAACCGCATGGGGCAGGCACGATATGTCTCCAGGTCGATGGGATCGCGCTCGACGGGCACCTCGTGATAGGCAAAATCGGCATTAAACATGTCCCCTGTTCGCAACCAGCTCGTTACGCTCGCATAGCGCTTGTCGGCGCAATAGGCCTTGTTGTAGCGAATGGCGCGCCCAATCTGCCGCGATTTAAAGTTGTAGCCAAACGCCGCGCCCGCCGAGACACCCACCATATGGTCGCAAGTTAAGCCGCGCTCCATCCATACGTCGAGCACGCCCGCCGTATACATACCGCGGTAGCCGCCTCCCTCGAGCGCGAGCCCCACCGTGCGCGTCGTATCTGGCTGCGTCATGCGATCATCCCCGTTTCTGCGTTTTTAAACGGGACAAGTATACCCGTCAACATATATCGTCTCAGTCGCATTTTCATCGAACATCGCATCGTCGTGTTACCGCTTGGCAAATAATTGTCACCCATAGTATGGGCACCCCTATATAATTTTGTACTGTTGTTTATACTACTCAGCAGTTATCAACAGCGAACATTAGCCGGCAAAGTAACCCAACAACGCAGCAAGGCGGAGGCCTGGATACACGCAATACGCTGAGCAACGACGCGTGTACACAACGAGCTCGCCCGACGCAATCCGCCCCGACCTCAGAAAGCCGCTTAGAACATGGATACTGTCAGCAATTACACCGAAACGCTCGAAAAGACCATCCGTGACCTTCTCGAGCGTCAGGATGATCTGATTAGGACCGCCTTTACCGACCAGCTTACCGGACTTGGCAACCGCGGCGGCTTTGCCCGTTCCCTCGAGGAGCTCTGGGAGCAGGACATCCCCGTTACCATGGCGTTCATCGATATCGACAATCTCAAGCACTGCAACGACGTCTTTGGGCATGACGAGGGCAACCGCTACATCTTGCAGGTAAGCCTTTATCTCAAACTGTATATGAAAGTGGACGAGGCGGCGTTTCGCATAGGCGGCGACGAGTTTGCCATCCTATCTACAATTGCGACCGAGGACGACCTCGCCGAACGTCTGGAACACTGCCGAACGGTCCTGCTCAAGAACAACGATTCCGAGATGCCTCATTCGTTTAGCTACGGAGTGGCACACGCCGACCCCGCCCTGGGCGAAGCCTCCAATCGCATGACACTCGATGCCGACCATCGCATGTACGACTACAAGCTGCGCCATGCCATGCACCTTGATCGACGCAATATCGTGCAAGTCCACGCCGACGACTTCGAAATAAGCGACCGCGTTTTCGATGCCTTTTCGATGCTCAACGAAGGCCGTTATTGCTTTATCGAGAACTTGAACAAGCATCGCACCCTTTGGTCACAAGGCGCCTTGCGCGATCTCGGTCTTCCTTCCGAGCATATCGACAACTGCCACGATTACTGGAAAACGCGTGTCCATCCCGATGACCTTGAGGCCTATACCAGCGATATCGACCAAATCTACAACGGCTCCAAACACCGCCGCGTCATGCAGTACCGCATGCGCAATGCCGCGGGCGACTACGTCCTTTGCCGCGCTCGCGGGTTTCGTATCGACGGCGACGGAAATACCCCCTCGCTCTATGTCGGCGAGCTCGTCAACCACTCACTCGCCGAGACCGTCGACGCCGCCACGGGCCTCGGAACGCAGCGTATGCTGATCAACGCTATCGATGCCTGCCGTCGCGACCGTTGCGAGACGGGGCTTATAGCGGTCCGCGTTTGTGGCACGGCAAAGTTCAACGAGCTCTACGGGGCCGAGGCTGTCGACAACATGCTCGCCGAATACGCAGGCCGCATGCTATCGATCACCCGCGGCAGAAGTCGCGTCTTCCGCTCGCGAAACGCCCAGTTCGTCGTGCTCAGCAACGATCTGGACCACGAGGCATTCGAGCAACTGACCCATCATCTTAAAGAGGCCGTTTTCGCTCCTGTTCGAATCGCGAACGACACCATTACCCCCGTCTGTCTTGTCGTCCCGGCCTTTTACGAGCGCTTAATCAATCAAGCGACCGCTGTTTTAGGCGAACTCGACCGTCGTCTTCGCACCGCCGGCGGGCTTGCACCCAACGACAGCCTCCCCATACCCGAGATTGAGCGCAAAAGCGCCGTCGCCGAACGCATCGATACGCTCACGGGCCTCTATCGACCCAGTGAGTTTATGCGGCGTGCCAACGCATTTCTTAAGACAAGGCACGGCGGCGCTTGGTGTATCGCCACCGTCGACATGGGTCATATGCGACTGTTTAACGAATGGCACGGACAGGCCGAGGGCGACCGCGTGCTCGCCGATGTGGGCACGGTCCTCAAAGACATCGAGAATGCCGAGATGGGCGTCGCAGGGTACTGGGGCCAAGATGACTTTTGCGTACTCATCCCCTTTGAGCACGACACCGTCCATAAAATCTATAACCGCGTTCGCGAGGCCGTGGCCAAGCATGATAACGGCGTAGGTTTCTGGCCGTCCATGGGTGTCTACCCCATCGACTCCAACGAGGAAATCACCATCGATGCACAGGCCAAGGCCATGTTTACCAATCGGCGCGCGAAAAACGACTTTAAGGATCGCATTGCCGTCTTTCGCCCCGAGGAATACAAGCGCGAGGTTGCGTTTCACCGCACCCTCACCGAGTTCCAGTATGCGCTCTCAAACGACCGCATCACCTACTACCTGCAGCCACTGGTTGATATGGAAACCGGCGAGATCATTGGCGCCGAGGCGCTCACACGCTGGATCGACAAAGACGGCTCTCTCATTTCGCCCGCAACGTTTATCCCCGCACTCGAGGAAAGCGGCTTTGTGGTGACGCTCGACAAGTACATTTGGCAGGGCGTCGCCTCGTGGCTGCGCGAGCGCATCGATCGAGGACTTCGCGTGGTTCCGGTCTCGCTTAATGTATCGCGCGTGGATATCCTTGCCTGCGACGTTGCCGAACATATGGGGGCGCTCGCCGCCCAATACAACCTACCGCCCGAGCTCATGCGTATCGAGATCACCGAGACGGCTTATACGGGGGAGTCCGAGGCCGTGGACAAACTGACAGCCGACCTGCACACCCGCGGCTTTTCGACCTATATGGACGATTTTGGCACCGGCCAGTCCACGCTCGCGATGCTCAAGAACGTCAACGTCGACGTCATCAAGCTCGACCGCACCTTTGTGCCCACCGACCGCGATCAAGGCCGCAGCGCGCAGATCGTGTCATCGATGCTCGAGATGGCGCAGTCGCTCCATCTGCCCGTCGTGGTCGAAGGCGTCGAGACAAATGAGCAGGCGAACATGCTACGACAGATGGGCGCCCGCTACGCTCAGGGCTTCCTCTACTACCGCCCCATGCCGGCGAAGGATTTTGAGGCATTGTTCGATGGTGGCAATAACAACTGATACGCTTGCGCGCAAAACACCACCGTCTAGGGGAGCATTTGTCCCCATTGGCTAACTCATATCCCCAATTCAAACCGAATTGGGGATATGATACGGAGCATCCTGTCACCCAAGGAGGTTATCCATCATGAACGAGTCGTATCGCATGGGCGAGCAGTCAATCATTGCCCATCTTCAGCGGCTTGCGAACGGGGCCTCAACCGCCGAGCTCGACGTTGACGCGCTGCCCACGGAGTTGCGCGCCGTCGGCGAGCAACTGCAGAAAACGCTCGCCGTCTTGCAACAAGAACGCCAGCGGCTCGAACGTAGCGCCTATATCGATTCGCTCACCAATCTTGGCAACCGCGGTGGACTCGACCGCCATGTCAATCAGCTCTGGCGCAAAGGCGCCCCCTTCACCTGCGCCTATATTGACATCGATCACCTCAAGCACTGCAACGATAAGTTTGGCCACGCCGAGGGCAACCGCTATATTCTGGGCATCTGTCGTGCGCTCACCGAGACCATGGAGCACGATGAAATGCTGTTCCGTATCGGTGGAGATGAATTTGTACTCGTGTCCCCCACGACAGGCGAAGCCGAGCTCGAGCAGCGCTTGGAGCGGACACGTACCGATCTTGTCGAGGCAACATCGGACGGCAAGGCGCCCATGATCGCCAGTTTTAGTTTTGGTTGCTCGCACGTCGACCCGCTTGCAGGCGATACGCGTCGCCAGATGACGATGGATGCCGATCGCAAAATGTATCGCTACAAGCTCATGCACCGCGTGCAGCAACCGAAAGAAGACAACGCACCGATGCGGCCGATTGCCGATCAACTTCCTTGCAACGACCGCGTGTTCCAGGCGATCTCCATGAGCTCCGAGACACGCTATCCGTTTATCCTTAACCTCGATACCGGCGAATCGCAATGGTCGATTAATGCCGTGCGCGATTTCGACCTACCCTCCCAGCATCCCTACAACTCACTCGATATGTGGCTTGCCCGCGTTCACCCCGAAGACCGCGACAACGTGCGCAGCGAGCTCGATATGGTGGTAAACGGCGCGTGGCACTTCCATTACATGCAGTATCGCGTGATGGATGCTACCGGAGCGTACGTGCTTTGCGACTGCACGGGCTACCGTTTGGACGGCACCGATACCGAGCCCAACATGTACGTGGGCATGATTATCAACCGCAGCCTGGCAGATACGACTGATTCCGTGACCGGTCTAGGCGATATCCACGCCCTGGTCAACGCCATTGGCGAAATGCGTCGCGTGGCGCGCAAGGCGAGCTTGGTCGCCATTAAAATCGACGAGATCGCTCGAGTCAATGCCCGCTTTGGCTTTGATGCGGGCGACCGCGTTTTGGCGGAAAGCGCCGCCTGCCTCATGGATTGTTCGCGCGGCAAGGGTCGTCTGTTCCGTTCGACGGGACCGATGTTCGTGGCGCTTTTCGACGAATTCGATCCCGAAGAGACCGACGCGATCGCAGAAGAAATCGAGCGGTTCTTGGGGTCGCCCGTACTCTTTGGCTCATTTGAATATCAGCCGCCCATTCGTGTGGCCACACTTCATCTAGATGCCGTCGACCGACAGCCCGTTTCCATTTTGAACGAGCTCAAAGCGCTACTTGAAGAGGCACCACAAGTACCGGGCACCAAGCTGGACTAGCGTTATGGGGCGCATGATGGTTAATTTCCGATCTCAACCGAACACATTGGGCAAATAGGTCGTACCCGCAGTTAGCCGAACGTCCCCGCAGTCCCTCCCGGGGCCCGGGGGCACCGTTTCGATACTCTTGGTTTACTTTGCCTGATGCAAATAAGTGCTCAACAAGATAGAACCTATCCCCCGCCACGGATATGCCCTCGAGTAAATCTGTTAAGCCAAGCCTATCAAATTCTATTGACAATTGGCTGCATTGGTCCATTTTGTCGTCCAGCCACTTCCGCTGGCTATCGCCTCATAAACACAAACCTAACGAGCCGCACGAACGACAAAGAGGCCAAGCTGAACAGAAGTAGAACCAAAACTTCAAAAACGCTGGTATTCCAATCGCGTACCCAGTCCTCTACCGCCCACAAGAAAAACAGCAGCCCCATCCATAACGTCACAGAAGAAATCAGCTTTGCGTAAGGGCGTATATCAATCTCGCTCTCCCTTTTTGTGACATCATATCCAGCAATTGAG
>CABSMN010000048.1 GCA_902478765.1 uncultured Collinsella sp. | reverse complement strand
TCAGATGTGTATAAGAGGCAGCTGCGTCACTGAGGCGTTTTCTTTACGCCCGCGCCCTGCATAGAGTTCGATTCTCCGCGGGTGGGGGAATCCGTTGGTGCTGGGCATGGCTAGCTGAAATACCATCGGCAGCACATCTGTTTTGGGTTGGGGCTTTGCGCGGAGAATCCGCGTGTTCGCTTCGCGAACCCGCACCGGCTTCGGCCGCCTGCCGGCGTCCTCGCCCGCTCGCTACAAACGCTTCGCGTTTGCTTTACGCCCGCGCCCTGCATAGAGTTCGATTCTCCGCGGTACAAATTAGAAATAAAAAGGCAGGTAGAGATAAGTATCTACCTGCCTGTAACTATTGGTGGAGGCGCGGAGAATCGAACTCCGGTCCACGAAAGCCCCCTGATTGGCATCTCCAAGCTCAGTCGCTGGTTTAGTCTCGGACGCTTTGCGCGCAGCGACACGCTCGCGGCGTCCTAACCGGTTCGGTCTTAGCCTGCGCCATACCGATTACGTGCGCAGGAGCATTCCCCTAAAATGACGTCGCGCCGGTGTCGGGGAAATCACCGGGTTGACGCGCCGCTATAAACTAAGCAGCGAGAGCCATAGGCTCAAAAGAAGAGTTGTTGTCAATTCAATTTGACGGTACCCCTGTTTAACGAGGCGAGGAGACCTCGGCTTGCTTCCTCTCTCAGAGCTATCGTGTCGAAACCAGTCGCCCCCGGATGTCGGGAAAGTCTGGATGGTATCGGGCCTGCAAACACCCGATAACCGTCGACTTTTCAAGGAACACGCGGGGTGAACCCCGCTCGTGGATAGCTATCTTACCACGTTCTAAAGGCAGACAGCTGCTCTATGCACGAGCTGTGAAGACCCTAATGTGCACCATACTTCGCACTTTTGCCACCGAACGCGTCACGTATATTTTCGCCAAGCAAAATTGACCCGTCGAAAGGACCGTTATGGATACCAAGCAGCAACTCGTCAATGCCCTCGCAGGCCTGGGCTCAACCATTACCGAAGCCATGGATGTCATCGAAGGCTTTGTCCCCTGCGGACATCCCGCTCTCACGGTATCGAACGCACTCGTCGCGCTGGACGCTGCCGATGATGCAGCTCTCGCCCAGCAGCTTGAGACCGTCGAGGGCTTTATCGACCACGTGAGCGAGAACCGTGGCGTGACCGCCTACCACGGCATCGAGGTCGAGCTCGCGGGTCCCAAAGCCGATCTGCTCGCAGCAATCCGCGAGGTAGGCGCCCTTATGCAGACCGCAGGCGTCAAGAACACCCAGGTCAACGAGTGGGTCTACCGCAGCCTGGCAGCACTCGACAGCTCCGACGAAAAGGCAGCCGAGCAGCTCGCAGAAAGTCCCACCATCAAGGCCGAGCTTTTGTAAATAGCAGACGCGGGCCCCTTGGCGCATCGTCGTCCAAGGGGCCCGCAAACAGTTCGCGTCAACCGATAACCGCGCTGCCGCGTTTGGCCAAAGCAAGAATCGGCATCATTTGGCGCGGGGTCTTTGCTGCAAGATCGGCATGTTCGAGCAGCTTGCGATCGTTGGTCACCAAGTAATCGACCTGCGCGCGTTTGCATGCGGCGAGTACCAAGTTGTCCTCGTAATCGCGATGGAGCGATAAGTATTTGTCGGCCAACCAAAGGTCCGACGAATCTGCACCCACGGCCGTGACGTTTTCGGTCATGTTCCGAACAAACGCCAGCGCCGCATCGCCAATCGCGCGGGCAGAAGCCTCGTCGAGCGCTCCCCCACTGGCAAGAACGCTACGCTTCAGCTCGTGTTGGACAACGTACAGCACGTCCTTGGCGATATGCACCGGAAAGAACATCAATGCCCCTGCCTCCGCCGCCTGCCCAATAAAGGCACGAGCAGCGAGCGACTCGGCATGGTCGGCGCAAAACGAATCAACCCATACGTTGGCATCCACCATTATTTTGAGGGGAGCCCCGCTCACAGGATCATCCCCTTTTGGCGATAATGCTCATCCATGGCGTCGGAATAGATTGCGTCCCAATCGCGATCGTCTGATACGGGCGACGCAGCGATGCCCAAATCTGCATAAAGCCGGTCGGCCGCTGCCCATGATACGGCGAACGGAGTATCGGGCGCGACGGTCTGCTGCCGGTCGTCGACGGCCGCAAGCACTTCCTCGCACTGCCCGCCACCCTGCGCGACCTTGGCCACCACCTTTTTGATGAGCTCGGGCAGTGATCCGCCCGAAAGCCGCAGCACCTCCTCGGCACGGTTCTTGACCTGGCGATCTACGCGAACGTTCACCTGCGCCATGCCGCTAACAGCACCCACGTTGATCCCGCTCCCTTCAATTGCTAGCACCGCTAGCAACACTATATAGAGAAGCTAGCAAATGGTCAAATGCAAAAAGTCTGCGCCCGGACGACACCGATGCCGTCTGGGCGCAGGCCAGATAACGTGGGCGAACACGTCTGCTAACGCAGGTAAGCCTTCGCGTTGCTCAGGCTGTAGGCAATCGTCGAGCCATTGTGCAGCAGCGACGACGCCTGCGGGGTAATCGCGCCGGTAATGCCCAGCGCCAGGAGCGCCGAGTTGGTGAGCATCACCTTAGAGTAGGAGCTCGTCAGACGATCAATGAGGCCCTGACTCATGCGGCGCAGACGCACAATCGCGGCCAGATCCGTATCGGTCAGGATGATATCGGCGACCTCCTTGGCAATGTCGCTTCCGCCACCCATTGCCAGCCCCACGTCGGCCAAACCGAGCGCCGGCGAATCGTTGACGCCGTCGCCCACCATGGCAACGTGGCGCCCCTCGCTCTTAATGCGCTCCACATAGGCGTACTTGTCCTCGGGCAGCAGCTCGGCCTTAAACTCGTCGACGCCCGCCTCGCGCGCGATGCGCTCAGCCGTGCGCTCGGAGTCGCCCGTGAGCATGACCACGTGCTTGACGCCCAGCGCATGCAGGTCGGCAATGGCCTCGCGCACGCCGGGTTTGAGCGGGTCCTCGATACCGAGCACGCCGACAACCGCGCCGTCGACCGCCAGGTACAGCGGCGACAGGCCCTGCATCTGGGACTCAATGCGCTCCTTAATGTCGGATTCGAGCTGTGCGCCCTCGTCCTCAAATACAAAATGCGCCGAACCGATGATGGCGCGACGCCCTTCAATGGACGAAGCGATGCCGTGCGCCACGATGTACTCGACGGCGGCATGGCGCTCGCGGTGCTCGAGCTCGCGCTCGCGTGCCGCATTGACCACGGCGCGCGCCACCGGATGCGGGAAATGCTCCTCCAGACAAGCGGAAAGGCGCAGGACCTCATCCTCGCTCCAACCATCGGTGGTGAGCACACAGGCAAGACGCGGCTGTGCCTCGGTAAGCGTGCCAGTCTTATCAAACACAATGGTGTCGGCCTTGGCAAACGACTCAAAGTACTTGGCGCCCTTGACCATCACGCCCATCTTGGCTGCATCGCTCATGGCGGTCATGACGGCGACCGAACCCGTGAGCTTAAGCGCGCACGAGTAGTCGACCATTAGCGCCGCTGAGGTCTTGATGAGGCTGCGGGTGGTAAGCGCAACCAGGCCCGCGAGCAGGAAGTTCCACGGGACGATCTTGTTGGCAAGGTCCTCCATATGCGACTGGCCCTCGGACTTGAGCGAGTCGGCCGTCTGCACGAGCGAGACAATCGAACGCAACTTGGTCTGAGCCGTGTTAGCGCGCACGCGAACCAAGATGCTGCCGTCTTCCACGACGGTTCCGGCGAACACGTCGTCGCCCACGCTGCGTTCGACGGCCAGCGGCTCGCCGGTCAGGGTCGCCTGGTTGACCATAGCGCTCCCCTGCTCGACAACACCGTCGATACAAATGGACATGCCAGTGCGCACGGCCACCAAGTCGCCGGGCTCGAGCTCGGTGGCGGCAACGCTTACCTCGATGTCGCCGACGACCTTTTGCGCCTTATCGGGCACATCGAGCAGCGAGTTGATGAGCTCGTTTTCGCTCATGGCGCGCGTGTAGTCCTCGAGCAGCTCGCCCACGTTGAGCAGGAACATCGTCTGGCCTGCGGTGTCGACATCACGTTTGACGAACGAAATGCCGATGGCCGAAGCGTCGAGCACGGGAACGGTCAGGCGCGGCTGCGCGAGCTCATGAAGGGCAGCGCGCAAAAATGCCATGTAACCGGCCACGACAAACACCGCACGCAGAGGCGTCGGCAAGAACCAGCGACGTGCGTAATGGGCACCGATAAGTGTGGCAAGATCCATAACGAGCTTGTGCTTGCGTGGCTCAAGCTGCATCACGTAACCCGTCTTTGCGTCGGCAACGGCCTGAGCGTCGAGCGCACCCAAGGCGTCGAGCACGCCCGCACGACACCGCTCGTCATATTCGAGCGCCATCTGGCCGATGCGGCCGTAGACGCGCACCTTGTGCACGCCGTCGATGTCGCCGCCAAGCTTAAGAAGTGCATCGAGATCGCTCTCTGGCACAGGACCCGCCAATTGAAGACGGGTCCTGCCGGGGATCTCGCTAATAATCGAGAATCTCATAGTTTGTGCCTGGGAGCGTTACTCGGCTGCCTCGTCAGCAGCGGCCTCGCTCTGGGTGATGTAAGCAGCCTCGGCAACCATGTCGTCGACATTAGCCTTGGCCTGCTCGACCATGTCCTGGTAGCCGTTCTTGATGCGCATGCCGCACGCGATACCCTGCACGCAGGCATTCTTGACCGGAGCGCTGGTAAGCAGCTTGATGCCGGCCGTGCCAAGCAGAAAACCGCCACCAACAAGCAGGGTGTTAAACGTCGACTTTTTCATGTTGCTTCTCCCTTTTGCCGCATTGGACGCGGCATGGTGCTTCAGCACCCGAGTAAACAAGTTTGCTCGAGCACGCTTTTGAAATATCTCAATTTTATCTAACTATCTAGGTCAGCCATGGCTAACCTTTTGAAAATTAACGATGCGGAGTAACCGATTGTCAATGTGAGAAAGGGACTGTCCCTTTGCCCCTTCTTACAACTGCCAGGTAGCTGCTTCCTTTTGCAGCGCCACCATGCGGGCGAATTCTCCACCTGCCGCCTTGAGCTGCGCCGGAGTGCCCTGCTCGGCAACCACACCATCCTTGAGTACAACGATTTTGTCGGCATTTTCCACCGTACGCATACGGTGGGCAATAACGATAACCGTCTTACCCGCAAGCAGACGGGAGAGCGCCTGCTGAACCACGGTCTCGTTCTCCACATCCAAGCTCGCCGTCGCCTCGTCCAACAGCACGATAGGCGCGTCTTTGAGCAGCGCACGGGCGATAGAGATGCGCTGGCGCTCACCGCCGGACAGCTTGGAGCCGTTCTCGCCGATCATGGTGTCATAGCCCTGCGGCATGCGGCTCACAAACTCGTCGCAGTTGGCGGCACGCGCGGCAGCAAGCACTTCCTCATCGGTGGCATCGCGACGACCAAGACGGATGTTTCCCATCACCGTGTCGTCAAAGAGCAGCACGTCTTGGAACACAATGGCGTAGTCGCGCAGCAGCACCTCGGGATCCACGCTCGCAACATCCACGCCGCCCACGGTGACCGTGCCCGCAGTGGCATCCCAAAAGCGCGCGGCCAGGCGGCTCACCGTGGACTTACCGGAGCCCGAAGGACCGACCAGTGCCGTGACCTCGCCTTCCTTGGCGGTAAAGCTCACATCGGTAAGAACTTTCTCGCCGGCGCGGCCGTCCTCGCCCGCACCATAGCCAAATGCCACGTGATCGAACACCACATCGTGGCCTACGGGCTCAAACTGCTCGCTGCCCCGCGCCACGGGCTCTTCCATGATGGAACGCATGCGCTTGGCCGATGACTCGGCGGCAAACAGCTCGGACATCAGCATCAGCGCCTGATCAAAGGGCGCATAGATGCGGCTCACCATAAGCAGGAAGGCAAACATCACCAAAAAGTCGACCTGCCCGGAGGCGACCATCGCAGCGCCCGTGACCAACGTGGTGGCAATCCCCAGGCGCAGGATGGCAAAGGCGGAGTTGACCAAAAGCCCATTGGCGAGCTCGCCCTTGGTGGTCTCGCGCTCCTCGGCATCGATCACGGCGTTGAGCCCCTCAAGATAATGAGCCTCCTGGTTGGTGGCGCGGATCTCGCGCACGCAGTCGAGCGTCTCCTGGATCGCCTCGGTAACCTTGACCTTCTCGGCACGCACATGGTCGAACACCGGGGTCATGGGGCCGCGTGTCAGATACAGCACGGCAAAGGCCACGGGCACGCTCCAAAACGCCGCGATCGCCAGCTGCCAGCAAAAGAACAGCGACGCCACGAACACAATGGCGCTTGCGATGATGGCACCCCAAAGCTCTCCCAGCACGTGGCTGTAGGCGTGCTCCATGGCCTGGACGTCGCCCATGATGGTCTCGGTTAAATCGGCCAGATCACGACGGCCAAAAAACGACAGCGGCAGCTTGCGCAAGCGCTCGGCAATCTCCATACGCTGCTTGCCGCACTCCTCGTAAAAGATGCAGTAGGTGTAGTAATACTGCTGCCAGTTAGAGGCAAAGAGCAACACGAAAAAGACCAGGAGGCCGCCCACAATCGGCAGGGCATCCGGCAGGTCGGCACCGGTGGCGAGATGTTCGACAAAACCGGCCATGACCAGGAACAATAAGCCCATGCCGGCCATGGTAATGAGATTGGTGAGCGCGGTCCAGAAAATGCCGCGTTTTACGCCGGCGACGCCTTTATCGGATAGGAAATACTTCTTTTGGAATGAGGCGAACATTTAGGCCTCGCCTCCCTTCGTGACGGCGGCATCCGCGGCAGCAGTGATCTTCCAGCTCGCGGCCTGTTCGTATTCGGCCCACATCTTGGCGTATAGACCGTTTTGGGACAGCAGCTCGGCATGGGTGCCAGTCTCCTGCACGCTACCTTGGTTGAGCACCACGATCTTGTCGGCCCCCACCACGGTCGAAAGCCGGTGCGCGATCATAATGACTGTGCGACCCGCCGCCAGCTTGCTAAAGGCACGCTGGATGAGCGCCTCGTTCTCGGGGTCGGCAAACGCCGTGGCCTCATCGAGCACCACGATAGGCGCGTCTTTAAGGATCGCGCGGGCGAGTGCTACGCGCTGCACCTCGCCGCCCGAAAGATATGCTCCGCCGGCACCGAGCATGGTATTGATACCCTGCGGGAGCTTGGCCACAATGTCGTCGCACTGAGCTGCGGAGAGGGCCGCACGCACTTCGTCGTCAGTGGCCGTGGGCTTGGAGGCACGCACGTTATCGGCAAGTGTTTGCCGGAACAGCTGGTTGGTCTGGAACACGAAGGCAACCTGGTCCATAAGCTCGTGCGGGTCCATGTCGCGAACGTCCACACCGCCTACGAGCACTCGACCCGAAGAAACATCCCAAAAACGCGGGATCAGGCTGGCGCAGGTTGACTTACCGCCGCCCGAGGGACCCACCAGGGCGAGGGTGCTACCCGCGGAAACGCTAAAGCTCACATG
>CABSMN010000047.1 GCA_902478765.1 uncultured Collinsella sp. | reverse complement strand
ACTGCGGGGCTCATGAAGAGAGGCTAGTTTGTGGGCGCTTTGCCTGGCGCCCACGGGAGAGGCAACGGAGTAGGGGCTACTCGTGGATGCGGGTACCGGAGAGGCCGGCCATGGTCTCGGCGGCCTTGTCCAGAGCACCGATGATGCAGGTGCGGCCCTTGCGGGAACGGGCGAACTTGATGGCAGCGCGGACCTTGGGCTCCATGGAACCCTTGCCGAACTGACCCTCGTCGGCCAGGCGCTCGGCCTCGTCGGCGGTGAGCTCCTCGAGCTCCTCCTGGTTGGGCTTGCCAAAGTTGATGGCGACATGCTCAACGGCGGTCAGCAGGAACAGAACGTCAGCATCGCAGTCCTCGGCCAGCAGCTCGCCGCCCAGGTCCTTGTCGATGACGGCGGGAACGCCCTTGTAGCAGCCCTTGTTCTCGTAGTCGCGGACGACGGGGATGCCGCCGCCACCGCAGGCGATGACGATGAACTCGTTGTCGAGCAGGTTGAGGATGGAGTCAGCCTCGACGATTTTCTTGGGATCGGGGGAAGCGACGACGCGACGCCAGCCGCGGCCGGAATCCTCGACGAAGACCTTGGAGGGATCCTCGGCCATGAACTCCTTGGCCTGCTCCTCGGTATAGAAGGGGCCGATCGGCTTAGTCGGGTTCTTGAACGCGGGATCATCCGGGTCGCACTCGATCTGGGTGACGACGGTGGCGGCGTGCCAACGCTTATAGCGCTTGTGCATCTCGCGGCCGATGCCCTGCTGCAGGTGATAACCAATGTAGCCCTGGGACATGGCGCCGCACTCGGGCAGCGGCATCTCGGGGGTACCGATGGCATCGTGGGCAGCGGCGAAGGCGTTCTGGATCATGCCGACCTGCGGGCCGTTGCCGTGGGTGATGATGATCTCGTTGCCCTGCTCGATGAGACCGAGGAGAGCGTGGGCGGTGTTGCTCACGGCCTCGATCTGCTCGACGGGGTTGTTGCCGAGGGCGTTGCCGCCAAGGGCGACGACAATACGATCGGGCTTGCCAAGAGGCTTAGACATTGCTGGAATCCTTTCTGTAAAAGGCCTACAACCCATTAATAACCCGCGTCCGTGCGATACGCGAGTTTATTAAGGTTTATATTCTCTTTATCGCTCATTTTATTCATTTTGAAAATAGTTGAACGGTGAACGGTCGTTTTTATCCGCTCAGCGTACAGAACCCCAGCTCAGATATGTTTACGCCATTTACGTGCGACTTTATTTAAATAGAGCGGGGATTAGACGGGATTATGCAAACTATATCTTTGCTAAACACAAAACGGGCAGCGCAAAATCTTACTCGCACTATACGAGATTCTATGCACTTATAGGACGAGTATGCACCCCTGCAAAAACAAGCGGCTTTTCATCCATCAAAAAGAATAGCCAAGAAATCCTCGCCGCGCGTTTCGCGGCAAAGACGCGAAAAAGCAAAAGGGATAGAAGGCAACAACAACCAAGTCCCCCTCTATACCCAAAGTGGCGCGCCTTTCGCGGCAAAGCCGCGAAACAGCGAAGGGGACACGCATCCCCACCAACCACGTCCTTCATCCGCCCACACAATCCGAGGACGTAGTCGTAGCAGGATCTGAGGGCTAACCTTCGCGGACACTCCGCAGGACGAAAGAACCCCCGCCGCACGTAGTGCGCAGCGGGGGTTCTTTCATGTCCGAGGACGTCCGCGAAGGTTAGCCCTCAGATCCTGCGGTGGGAGACCTAGGCCTCGTTGTACACCGTCTTGAGCTTCAGCAGGTGCTGATAGCGGTCCATAGCGGCCTGCTCATTCTCCTTGAAGAGCTCCTCGGCGCGCTCGGGGAAGGAACGCGTCAGCGAAGCGTAACGGGCCTCGTTCATCAGGAACTCCTGATAACCGCCCGCGGGCTCCTTGGAATCGAGCGAGAACTTCTTGCCGGCAGCAGCCTCGGGGTTGAAGCGGAAGAGGTTCCAGTAACCGCACTCGACAGCCTTCTTCATCTCGGCCTGGCAGTTCTGCATGCCACCCTTCTTGATGGAGTGCATCTCGCAGGGGCTGTAGCCGATGATGAGAGACGGGCCGTCGTAGGCCTCAGCCTCGTGAATGGCCTTGAGGGTCTGAGCCGGGTTGGCGCCCATGGCGACCTGCGCCACGTAGACGTAGCCGTAGCTCATGGCGATCTCGGCCAGGGACTTCTTCTTGGTCACCTTACCGGCAGCGGCGAACTGAGCGACCTGGCCCAGGTTCGAGGCCTTGGAGGCCTGACCGCCGGTGTTGGAGTAGACCTCGGTGTCGAAGACAAAGACGTTGACATTGTGGCCGGAAGCCAGGACGTGGTCCAGGCCACCGAAGCCGATGTCGTAGGCCCAACCGTCGCCACCGAAGATCCAGAAGGACTTCTTGGTGAGGTAAGCCTTGTCGGCGAGGATTGCCTTGGAAGCCTCGCAGCCGCACTTCTCGAGCTCGGCAACGTAGGCAGCGGCAGCGGTCTTGGAGGCCTCGGCGTCGTTGACAGAGTCGATCCAAGCCTGGCCGGCAGCCTTGAGCTCGTCGGACGGACCATCGGCAGCGATGATCTCCTGCGTAGCGGCGATCAGCTTCTTCTGAACGGCCTCGTAACCGACGGCCATGCCCAAACCATGCTCGGCATTGTCCTCGAACAGGGAGTTGTTCCACGCCGGGCCGTGACCGTCCTTGTCCTTGCAGTAAGGAGCGGTGGCAGCGGGGTTGCCCCAAATGGAGGAGCAGCCGGTAGCGTTGGAGATGAACATGCGGTCGCCGGCGACCTGGGTCACCAGACGTGCATAGGCGGTCTCGGCGCAGCCGGCGCAGGAGCCAGAGAACTCCAGGTAGGGCTGCTTAAACTGGCTGCCCTTGACGTTGGCCGCGATGAGCTCCTTCTTCTCGGAGACGTTCTCGACCATGTAGTCCCAAACGGGCTGCTGGTCCATCTCCTGCTCGGTGGGAACCATCTCGAGGGCACCCTTGGGGCAGACCTTGACGCAGTTGGTGCAACCCATGCAGTCGAGCGGGGACACGGCCATGGTGAACTTCATGCCCTTGGCCTTGGGGCCCATGGCGTCGAGCGTGCGGGTAGCCTCGGGCGCGGCGGCAGCCTCGTCCTCGGTCATCGCGAACGGACGGATGGTGGCATGCGGGCACACATAGGCGCACTGGTTGCACTGGATGCACTTGGTCTCGTCCCAGTGAGGAACGACCACGGCGACGCCGCGTTTCTCGTATGCGGAGGCGCCCAGCTCAAACTGGCCGTCGGCGCAACCGACGAAGGCGGAAACGGGCAGGCTGTCGCCATCCATGCGATCGATGGGCTCGAGCAGGTTCTTGACCTGCTGGGCGATGGCGGACTTGGTCTCCTCGGAGAGCTCGACGGGAGCGGCATCCTCGGCGGTAGCCCAGTCGGCCGGAACCTCGAACTTACGGAAGGCGGTAGCGCCGGCATCGATGGCCTTGTGGTTGGCGTCGACGATAGCCTGGCCCTTCTTCATGTAGGACTTGGTAGCCGCGTCCTTCATGTACTGCAGGGCGTCCTCGGCGGGCAGGACCTTGGCCAGCGCGAAGAAGGCGGACTGGAGCACCGTGTTGGTGCGCTTGCCCATGCCGACCTTAGCGGCCAGGTCGATAGCGTCGATCAGGTAGACGTTGACGTTGTTGTTCGCGATGTAGCGCTTGGCCACGGCGGGCATGTGCTCGGCGAACTCCTCGTCGCTCCACTGGCAGTTGACCAGGAAGGTGCCGCCCGGCTTGACGTCGCGGACCATCTTGAAGCCCTTAACGATGTAGCTGGGGTTGTGGCAAGCGACAAAGTCGGCCTTGGTCACGTAGTACGGCGAGCGGATCGGGGAATCACCAAAGCGCAGGTGCGAGACAGTGACGCCGCCGGTCTTCTTGGAGTCGTACTGGAAGTAGGCCTGGACGTACTTGTCGGTGTGGTCGCCGATGATCTTGATCGAGTTCTTGTTGGCGCCGACGGTACCGTCGCCACCCAGACCCCAGAACTTGCACTCAATGGTGCCGGGGGCTGCGGTGTTGGGCGCATCCTCGGCCTCGGGCAGGCTCAGGTTGGTCACGTCATCGACAATGCCGATGGTGAACTCGCGCTTGGGCTCGTCCTTCTTGAGCTCCTCGAAGACAGCAAAGGCGGACGCGGGAGGCGTGTCCTTGCTGCCCAGGCCATAACGGCCGCCGACGACCTTGATGCCCGTCTTGCCGGCCTCGTAGAGAGCGGAGACGACGTCCTGGTAGAGCGGCTCGCCGATGGAACCCGGCTCCTTGGTGCGGTCCATGACGGCGATCTTCTGGACGGTCTCGGGAAGAACGTCGACGAAGTGCTTGATGGAGAACGGACGGAACAGACGAACCTTGACAAGGCCGACCTTCTCGCCGTGAGCGTTGAGGTAGTCGATGACTTCCTCGAGCACGTCGCAGAAGGAGCCCATGCACACGACGACGCGGTCGGCATCGGGAGCGCCGTAGTAGTTGAACAGGCCGTAATCGGTGCCGAGCTTCTCGTTGATCTTCTTCATGTAGCCCTCGACGACGGCGGGAAGCTCGTCGTAGACCTTGTTGCAGGCCTCACGGTTCTGGAAGAAGATATCGCCGTTCTCGTGGCTGCCGCGGGTGTGCGGGTGCTCAGGGTTGAGCGCGTGGTCGCGGAAAGCCTGGACGGCATCCATGTCGCACATCTCGGCAAGATCCTTGTAGTCCCACATGGCGACCTTCTGGATCTCGTGGCTGGTGCGGAAGCCGTCGAAGAAGTTAAGGAACGGGGTCTTGCCCTCGATGGCGGCAAGGTGAGCCACCGGCGAGAGGTCCATGACCTCCTGGACGTTGCCCTCGGCGAGCATGGCGAAACCGGTCTGACGACAGGCCATGACGTCGGAGTGATCGCCAAAAATGTTCAGGGCGTGGGAAGCGACGCAACGCGCGGAGACGTGGAAGACGCCCGGGAGCTGCTCGCCCGCGATCTTGTACATGTTCGGGATCATCAGGAGCAGACCCTGAGAAGCCGTGTAGGTGGTGGTCAGAGCACCGGCACCCAGCGAACCGTGAACGGTACCGGCTGCACCTGCCTCGGACTCCATCTCGACGACCTTGACCGGGGTGCCGAAGATGTTCTTGCGACCCTGGGCCGCCCACTGGTCAACATGGTCGGCCATCGGGCTGGACGGCGTAATGGGATAGATTCCCGCTACCTCGGTGTACGCATACGAAACATATGCGGCCGCCTCGTTGCCGTCCATAGACTTAAACTTACGCGCCATATACCCCTCTCCTCTCATATAGGTATACAGGCCCCGGCGATCGCCGGGATATTGGCGTGATGGGATTTTCGCTGTTGCTTCCAATCATCTGGCAGGCAGGCTCAGCAGCAGGTACATGGCGTGGAGAGAAGGCATGCCGAGGCGAGGAGGGCTGCACGCACTCCACAGGCCCAGCTGCCCGTCTTGCACATGACCGAGCGCCGCAAAGGCCGCATGCCGGATGCTCCCGGGCACGCCCCGGCGATGGGAGGCACCCGCAACGGAAATCCGCATGCGGGTTTATTGTACCCCGCCGCCAAGTGTAATTTCGACAAATATAGGTGGGCGGTAAAGGTTTACCTCGGGTGACCGCCAAGGGCCAAAATGAACGCTTCGTCCCCGGGCGATTGGCCCTGGCGCGCCATGGAGTGTCCCGGAGTGCCGGCATAAAAGGAACGTCCCCATCTGCCGACTAGAGGGCGCCGACGCCGAGGAGGATAGCGTAGGTGGTGGATTCGCCAAGTCTGAGCTCGTCGCCGGGGTTGAGCTGAGCGGAGCGGCCGGGCTCGACCTGGATGCAGACGTTCGTCGCGCCGTTTACCACCATGGTTCCGTTGGTGGACGACAAGTCCTCGACGTGCCAGATATTTTGAGCATCGCACCAGATATGGGCATGGCGGGCCGAGACGTCGTCGGTGATGCCGCCCTCCCCCGTTGCCAGCGCGCCGATCTCAACGCCTTCCTCACTCGGCTGAATCCAGCGCGGGACGCTCACCACGTAGCCGTTTTGCACGCACAGCAGTCCCAGCGGATGCGCCGGCGCGACCTCGTGCTCGCCCGCGACCGAAGATGTGCTCAGCGAGCGCGGCGTCGACGTGTCGCCGCCACGGGTCGCATGAGCGCGGCGGCTCGCCCGACTTGGAACTAAGGCGGGCGTGAGAGCAAACGGCATAGGGAACGAATCTTGCGGATGTACTCCTCGACGTCAGGCAGGTAAGCCCCACGAAGTCACCGGGGAGGCCCAAGCGGCCCGGCACCACTTCCAGATTCTGACCAGGGCGAGTCGTTCGCCGGTGGCTGAAGGCTCGCTCCCACCCAAAAGGGGAGATTCGCGTTGTTCCCCAATCGCTCTCGCATCTTTCATTTTGCTCGAGGTGGGCTATAAAAACTTTCCTGGTGAAAGGCGGCGATTGGTTTCCTTTCTTTCTAGAGGAGCGCGCCTGTAATCTGTTTTCATCCTAAATCAAGTTAAGATCGGACCTTCCAGAGGCAAGTCGACTCAAACTGCGAGGCTCCATGTTGGAATAAAGAGCGCTGTCGAAGTGCCAACAACACAAAGCTTGCCAGTCTCAAATAGAACCTTTTGGGAGTCCGATTGGGCCGCACACCGAATCCCCGCTGGTGGTTTTTTATAGCTGCGCAACAATAAACAAGGTTAGTGCCAGTCCAGCATGAAATTGAGGAACGTATGCATTTTTTCTCAGTAAGTGATCGTCGTTACTGCTTCGATGAGGTCACTCGCAATTGCTTTCAGGTTGACCAAGCATCAGAAGATGCGCTTCGCATATTTGAAGCATCGGGAAGAACGGTCAACTCGAAGTTGCTAACAAAGTCACTTGCTGCGAAAGGCTACGACCAAACGACCATAGCAGAACTTGAAGACGACATTGATGAGTATCAACGATTGTCTGAGCGGACTTTCTTAACAAAAGACACGCCTCGAAAACTTAGATCCATCGAACTCCACGTTTCACATGCATGCAACCTTGGTTGTAGTTACTGTTTTGCCGGTAAAGGAGATTATGGAACGTCTCCTCTGCTGATGACAGACGAGATAGCCTTCAAGGCGGTCGACTACCTCGTCGCAAGTTCATCGGAAAACGAAACGCTTGCGATCGTCTTTTTTGGTGGGGAACCCATGATTAACGAGCCGCTGATATGGAAAACGGTCGACTATTCAAAAAGAATATACCCCAATAGAAACTTTACCTATTCTATTACGACCAACGGAACGCTTTTGAATGACACTGCTGTGAATTCTTTCAAGGAGCACGGGTTTTCTGTTCTGATTAGTCTCGATGGTACAGGATGCAAGCACGATGCATCGCGCCCGTACAAGACGGGAGGCGGCTCTTTCTCCGATATCGACAAAAACGTTCGTCGTTTTTCCGAGTCGTTCCCCTTCGGCGCAAGAGCGACCTTAACAAATAATAACTGTAACCTTGTTGAAGACTATCTTCAGTTTAAAGAG
>CABSMN010000046.1 GCA_902478765.1 uncultured Collinsella sp. | reverse complement strand
AGCGTAGTCTCGTGGGCTCGGAGATGTGTATAAGAGACAGCCAGGACGCCGCGCTCGAGTACTGCAAGAAGGTGCTGACCGATCACCAGCGCATCCTGTTCTCCGGCGACGGTTACTCCGACGAGTGGCCCATCGAGGCCGAGAAGCGCGGCCTTGCCAACAACAAGACCACGGCCGACGCTCTTCCCGCCTTTGTTTCCGATAAGGCCATTGCGCTCTTTGAGGAGACGGGTGTTCTGACCCGCGCCGAGGCCCAGTGCCGCTATGACTGCAAGCTCGAGAAGTACAACAAGCTCATGAACATCGAGGCTACCACGATGGTTCGCGAGGCGCGTCGTACCTATCGCCCGGTCATTACCGCCTATGCCACCAAGGTCGCTAAGGGCCTTGAGACTATTCGTGCCGCCGGTGCTGAGGCCGCCATGCAGTGCGAGCAGAACACGCTCAACAAGCTCTGCAACGGTATCACCGCCATCAACGACTCCATCAAGGCGCTCGACGCCGTACATCAGAAGGCCGAGGCTCTCGATGGCCAGGAGCAGGCCAACGTGTACGCGCACGAGGTCGTTCCCGCTATGGATACGCTGCGTGCCGCCGTGGACGCCATGGAGGAGATCGTGGCCGCCGACTACTGGCCGGTTCCGACCTACGACGACATCCTGTTCTACGTGTAGGGCGTAACTGACATATCGTCACGGTATTGAGCCGGGGTCCGCATCGCGCGGGCCCCGGCTATTTGTTTGCGAAGGACGCTTTGGAGTCCGTTTTGCCGCCGATTTGCCGGGATCCGCACCCTGTCGGGTTCGAATCCCGGCGTTGGAGAAGAAAAAAGCCCGTCACCACAAGGGTAACGGGCTTTGCATTTCAAATGGTGCCCCCAGCGGGATTCGAACCCGCGATATCCACCTTGAAAGGGTGGCGTCCTTGGCCGCTAGACGATGGGGACAGCGGGAAAGAGTATAGCAGACTTTTTTGCCGGCGCGTATATCGTTGGCAAACTGGAAAACCACCACAAAGGTGCCTGTCCCCTTTGTGGTGGTGGGGCGTTAGGGGAGGAGCTTCATGGCGGCGTCGTGAGCGGTGCGCTCGTAGGTGTCGTCGAGGGGCTTGAGCGGCAGCAGGGCTGTGGCCTGCGCATCGCCGCGGCGCTCGAGGGCGTGGGTGATGAGCCAGTCGGCGAGCTCGGGGTTCTTGGGGAGCGCCGGCCCGTGCAGGTACGTGCCGATGACACCCTTGTAGATGATGCCCTCAAAGCCATCGTCGCCGTTGTTGCCGGTGCCCGTGACGACAGACGTTCCGAGCGGCGTGGCCTCTGCATCGAGCAAGGTGCGGCCGCCGTGGTTCTCGAATCCCACAAAGGGCTCGGGTGACAGGTCGGTCTTGACGGCGACGTTGCCGATCAGGCGGTCGGAGCCGCGTACGGTTTCGGCGGCAATGACGCCCAGGCCCTCGATGCGATCTTCGCCCATATAGTACGAACGGCCGAGCAGCTGATAGCCGCCACAGATAGCAAGCAGTGTGCCGCCGTCCTCAACATAGGCCGCGACCTTGTCTTTTTGAGCGAGCAGTTCGTGTGCCACGGCCAGCTGGTCGCGATCGGAGCCGCCGCCCATCATAACGATGTCGGCGTCGGTCAGGTCGAGCGTCTCGCCCATGTGGACTTCGTCCACACGCACGGGAATGCCGCGCCAGGCGCAGCGGCGTTCGAGCGCGATAACGTTGCCGCCGTCGGCGTAGAGGTTGAGCGCATCGGGATACAGGTAGACGATGCGCAGGGGGCGCGAAAGCTCGACCGGCGCAATATCGGTGGGGACAGCGCTACCATCGGCGCGCGTTACGGCGTGGGAGACAATCGAGCTTGCATCGTCGTCTTTAAGCCCGTCGAGCTCCTTGACTAACGGCGGGAAGGCCGTGTAGTTGGCGACGGCGTAGAAGGTGTCATCGGCGGCCTCGTCTGCCACGGCGCCGATCGCCTGCACGACGTCCGAGATAATCGCGGCATCGATGCCGGCGTACTTGAGGCGTACCTGCATGTCGTGCGCACGCGTGCCTCCGGCAAAGGCGACAAGACCCGGCGTGTCGGCGATGCGCTCGAAGTCGACATCGTAGATCCACGAGACATCGTGGCCGTCGGCATCGTTATCGTTTAGGAAGAAGGCGCAGAGCTTGCCACCTGCCGTTTTAATGGACTGGATCTGGCGATCGAAGCCCACGGGATTCTTGGCCAGGTTGGCCTCGACGGTGCGGCCGGCAATATCCCAGCGGCCCATGCGTCCGCCGGCGGGCACGTAGGCATTAAGCGTGGGCTGCAGGTGCGCCGCGTCCACGCCCAGCTCGTGCGCCGCAAAGAAGGCGGCGGCGACGTTATAGACCATGTACAGGCCGTTGTAGTGCGTGGCGATGTGCACGGCGGGCGCGTTGGCCTCGGGTCCAAAGGTCAGGTCAAAGCCGTAGCCGTCGCAGGTAAGCTCAACGTCCGTCACGCGACGGACAAGCGCAGGGCGGGCCCAGCCGCACGAGGGGCAATGGTAGGCGCCGAGCTGGCCGTATTGCACGTAGTCATACTCCAACGGCGCGTTGCACTGCGAGCAAAAACGCGAGTCGCTAATGCGATCGGACTCGGTGCCCGTGGCGCCGTCGATGCCAAAGGCGATGCTCGTGTTGGGGACGCGCGCGGCGATCGAGGCGCACAGCGGATCGTCGGCGTTGTAGACGAGCGTTGTCGTCGGAGAGAGCTCCAACGCATGGGCGATGACGTCTTGGGTATGGTCGATCTCGCCGTAGCGGTCTAGCTGGTCGCGGAACAGGTTGAGCAGCACAAAGTACGTCGGTTTGAGCTTGGGCAGGACGCGCACCGTGTAGAGCTCGTCGCACTCAAAAACGCCCACGCGCTTGCCGCTGCTGGTGTGCTTAAGGCCGCCGCGGGCCTCGAGCAGAGCACCCACCACACCAGGCTCCATATTGTTGCCGGCACGGTTGCACACCACGGTAGCGCCGCTGGCAGCAACGGCGTCAGCGATGAGGTTGGAGGTGGTGGTCTTGCCATTAGTACCGGTGATCACCACGCTGCGGTCGACCAGGCTCGCGAGGTCGCTTAGCAGCTCGGGGTCGATCTTCATGGCGATGCGGCCGGGAAGCACGCCACCCTGGCGTTTGAGGACAGAGCGCAGTCCCCAGCGGGCGATATCGCTCGAGGTGCAGGCGAGAGATGAGCGGAGGTTCATGAAGCCGTTCCTAACATAGATGACATGGTCGGGGCGATCGCGTCGCTAAAAGCCGTAGCGGCGCGCAAATTCCTGGGCGAGCTGCGATACATCTTCGCAGGCGTTGGCCCAGGGGGCAAAGTCGGGGGTGTCCGAGATAATGCCGTCGGCCTCCCAAACTGCCTGGTGCGAAAGATCCCAGGGATCGCGTGGCTCGGGCCGGCAGGGAAGGTACGGTGTCTGGTACATGGGATTCAGCAAGAAGAACGCGCCACCCTCGCAACGGTTAGCGAACTCACGCAGCGCGCGCGTCGCCGGGCGCATCTTGTTTGTTTTGAACAGCAAGATCGTGCGGGCGAGCAGGTACCAAGGAGAGTTTTCGAGTGCGTCTGCCCCCACCTGTTCCTCGAGCTGATGCGCCAGGGCAAAAAAGCCGTCCTGGTCTTCCAGGCGGGCGAGGGCAAGCAATACGGTGCCGGCGGCCCGGGTGGGATAGCCCTCCGTCTTAAGGACACGGCGAGAATAGTTGGCGGCGGCGCGGTAACGAGCGCTCGCCATGCACAGCTGCGAGATGGCCTCGAGTGTGTGAAGCCACCCGATAAGGGCCGGCTCGCTCACGGTAAGGTTCGCTGCGGTGACACCGTCGGCCAAAACATTATTGGCCCAGTAGTGCGGGGCCTCCATATCAAACCCGGGCACGCTCTGTTGCAGGTAGTCGGCCGTGCTCGTCTCGAGCTTCATCAGGTCGCCCAGGCAGGCGTCGACGGGCGTGTCCGCCAAAATGATGGCGAGCAGCTGCGCGTCGAGGACATGCGCATCGATGCGGACGATCTTGAGTAGCTCATCACGCATATCGTCGAACAGGCGGTTGCGCGTCTGCTCAAACTCCTCGTCGCTGCCCATGTCCTCGATGCGATGGAGCTCGTCGAGCAGGTGGCGATGAACACCGGCGTAGGACAGCAGCGCCTGGGCATGCTCGGACTGCGCATACTTTTGGGGATTCGCGCTAATGTCGTTATGGACAAGCTCGCGTGCTGCATCGGTGAGCTCGGGGTGCGACGCCAGATAGGTGCGCTCCAGGTAGGCGGGGATGTAGACGCTCGGATCCATTAGAGGTCTCCTCCCTTAAACGGCAAACCCTGCTCGGCCGCCTGCAGGATGCGCTCATCGATCTGGGAACGCACGATATCGTTGGTGGCGACCCAGGCGGCAAAGCTGGCGTTGTCGGGGGCGCCCAGGCCCTCCTGCAGTACCGGCGTCGCCTCGGACAGCGCAAGGACGAGCTCATCGGTGGAGCCCACGCCCACGTTGACGCGGGCATAGACGCCATCGGGAAACTCGGTTTGGAAGTAGAGTGCCTCGGCTGCGTGCGGACACGAGCGCGCAAGGATGCGCAAGTAGTGCTCGGCGCCCTCGTAGTCCAGCTCGCGCCAGGCAGCGCTCATCAGCGCGATGAGCGTCCACGGGTCCAAGTCACGCTCCGCATCTTTGGGGCGGCGGCGCAGCGGGGTATTCGCGAGATAGGGTACGGAGTGGGCAGAGCGAAATCGCTTGAGCTCCTCGGCGGGGTATTCGAGCTTTGCCATGGCGAGCATCGCGGTGTGGCGGACACCAGCGGGGTCGTTGGGCGCAAAGTCCAAGCTGCGATTCGCGGCTTCGAGCGACATACGGTAGCGGCCGCTAATGAGCGCGCGCGATGCCAAGGCGGCAAGCCAGCGCAGGTAGGGGCGGCGCATAAGGTCGCCAGCGGCCTCGCGCTCGTAGGGGTCCTGCGCCGAGGCGATCTTGAGTGCCAGGTCGTGTTCGACTTCATCGCACTTGGATACCAAGTACTGTACGTATTCCTCGTTGGAGTCAGCGGTGAGGGCGCACAACATGCGCTGCGCATCCCAGTTGGCCGGATCGAGTGCGGCGGCCTCGCGAAGCATGTTCTCGGCAGCGGCCTCTTCCTGCTCGGCTTGGGCATCGTCGGGGATAAAGGGAATGCGGTAGTCGACGGCCTCGACCACTTTGGCAATCAGATGCCCGGCGCGGTCGCGGTCGTGCACGATGAGCGGCGCGGGGTTGCGGGTGAATTGCTCCATCAGACGCTCGACGGCGGGGCCGTCGGTGAGCGGGATATTGTCGCGGCGCAAGGCCTCAAGAACGAGGCGATGGCAATCCTCTTGAATGGGATCGAATGCCATGGGGCCTCCTTTGCTGCGGTTAGGGTTCAAATGTCTCTATATAAAGTTCTAGTTTACCCGCATGTGGCACACCGGGGGTGCCGCACTTGGACATGCACCTTTGCACCACGAAGACGGATGTCGCACAAATGTCGGCACCTTGGACGACCGAGTGGTATCACGGTGCCGCAAACGGTCGATTTTTGGCGGCGAACGGGGCACATTTTGGAGGAGCACCGTCCTGCCCGGGATATGTGGTCAACCTTGATAAAACGTTTGCCCAGCTTGGGAGTATGAATGCCCCACAAGGGTCTTCAGGGATAGAAAAAACGTTTCATCATTGTCGGCTTTAGGTGAATAACTGACCAACCAGAACGGTAGAATAGTGTTTGTCTGAGCGTTGAGACGTTTAGACATCGCGCATTGTCATCGCCGGCAACGCGCAAAACGGTCCTAACGGAGCCAATCGGGTGCTCCGTTATATACGCAAGTCTAAGAGGGGCTTGTTTAGGAGGCACAGTAT
Source organism: uncultured Collinsella sp. (assembly GCA_902478765.1). Classification (GTDB taxonomy): domain Bacteria; phylum Actinomycetota; class Coriobacteriia; order Coriobacteriales; family Coriobacteriaceae; genus Collinsella. The sequence continues at coordinate 1,654 of CABSMN010000046.1, read as the reverse complement.
GGGACGTTTTACCAATCCTCGCGATCTGTACTTTGGTGAGGGCGCTCGCCACGAGGTGAAGAACCTCAAGGGCAAGAAGGCCATCATCGTTTCTGGCGGCAGCTCTATGCGCCGCGGCGGGTTCCTGCAGGACGTCGAGAACGACCTTAAGGAAGGCGGTTTCGAGGTCAAGCTGTTCGAGGGCGTCGAGTCCGACCCGTCCATCGAGACGGTCATGAAGGGCGCCGAGGCCATGCGCGAGTTCGAGCCCGACTGGATTATCGCCATCGGCGGCGGCTCGCCCATCGATGCCGCTAAGGCCATGTGGGTCTTCTACGAGTATCCCGAGGAGTCCTTCGATAACATCATCCAGCCGTTCAGCTTCCCCGAGCTGCGTCAGAAGGCTCATTTCTGCGCCATCTCCTCTACCTCCGGCACCGCTACCGAGGTCACCGCGTTCTCCGTCATTACCGACTACGCCAAGGGCATCAAGTACCCGCTGGCCGACTTCAACATCACCCCTGATGTCGCCATCGTCGACCCCGAGCTCACCTACACCATGCCCGCCAAGCTGTGCGCCCACACCGGCATGGATGCTCTGACCCACTGCATGGAGGCCTACGTTTCCACCTGCGCCTCTATGTTCACCGACGCCAACGCCCTGCACGGCATCCGCGAGATCGTCGAGTGGCTGCCCAAGTCCTATGCTGGCGACCATGAGGCCCGTCAGCACATGCACGAGGCTCAGTGCATCGCCGGTATCGCCTTCTCCTCGGGCCTGCTCGGCATCGTTCACTCCATGGCTCACAAGACCGGTGCTGCCTTCGAGAACGGCCACATCATCCACGGTGCCGCTAACGCCATGTACCTGGGCAAGGTAATCCAGTGGAACTCCAAGGACCCGCGTGCTGCTGAGCGTTACGCTTACGTGGCCAAGGAGATCCTGCACCTTCCCGGCGAGACCAACGAGGAGCTCATCGCTGCGCTCGTCCAGAAGATTCGCGATCTCAACGACCAGCTCAACATTCCGCAGTCCATCAAGGATTACGCGAATGGTGGCGTGAAGGTCGACGCCGAGAACCCGCAGATGGTTTCCGAGGAGGAGTTCCTCGCCAAGCTGCCCGAGATCGCTGCGAACGCCGAGACCGACGCCTGCACGCCCGAGAACCCGCGTGAGACCAAGGCTGCCGACTTCGAGAAGATCCTCAAGGCCTGCTACTACGACACCGACATCGATTTCTAATCGACTCTTGTTATCGTAACGAGGGGCTCCGCACGTATCTGTACGGAGCCCCTTTCTTTTTTCTTTTAGAGAATGGGATAGTTATGGCTGCAATTTTCAATAGCCCCAGCAAGTACATCCAGGGTCCGGACGAGCTCGCCAAGCTCGGCTCCTATGTCGAGCCGCTCGGCGCTAAGGCCCTCGTCATCGTGACGCCTTCGGGCAAGAAGCGCGTCGGTGCCAAGATCGAGGGCGGTTTTGCCGAGGCTAAGGCCGAGCTGCTGTTTGAGGACTTTAACGGCGAGTGCTCCAAGGGTGAGGTCGATCGCCTGGTCGCGCTCGCTCGCGACAACGGTTGCGACATCATCGTCGGCGTCGGTGGCGGCAAGATCCTCGACACCGCGAAGGCCGTCGCCTATTACCTGGAGTCCCCGGTTATCATTTGCCCCACCT
>CABSMN010000045.1 GCA_902478765.1 uncultured Collinsella sp. | reverse complement strand
AGATGTGTATAAGAGACAGGTGCCACCCTTGACGGCAGCACGCAGCAGGTCGCCCGTGGAAATGTGAGCGACGCCAAACTCGGCGACGAGCTCCTGTGCGACGGTGCCCTTACCGGCACCCGGAGCTCCGAGCAATACGAGGTTCATGAGCAATCCTCCTCTAGCCTATTTAAAGAATCCATCGTAATCATACATCTTGATCTGGCCTTCGAGCTTATCGACCGTGTCGAGCACGACGCCGACCATGATGAGGATGGACGTGCCGCCAAATGCCTGGATCAGATGGTTACCCGTGAAGGAGAAGATGATCGAAGGCACGATGGCGATAAGCGCCAAAAAGACAGCGCTGGGAAGCGTGATCTTATTGAGCGCGTTCTTGATGTAGGCCGCGGTAGCCCTACCCGGACGGACGCCCGGAATAAAGCCGCCCTGCTTCTTAAGGTTGTCGGCCGTGTCATCGGGATTGAACACCATGGAGGTGTAGAAGTATGCGAAGAACACGATGAGGACAACATTAAGCACCCAGTTGAGCCAACCGGTCGAAAGCGCAGAGGCAACTGCCTGAATCCAGCCGATGCCGGGGAAGAACACGGCAATCTGAGCCGGGAAGTACAGCAGCGCCGATGCGAAGATGATCGGCACGACACCCGCGGTGTTGACCTTGATGGGCAGGTAGGTGGTCTGGCCACCCATCATGCGACGGCCCACGACGCGCTTAGCGTAGGAGACCGGGATGCGGCGCTGGCCGCGCTCAAGGAACACGATTAGCGGAATGACCAGCAGGATGATGGCGCAGATGATCACCATGGTGATGATGCCACCGGCATTGCCCTCGGTGCTGGAGAAGATCGCCTGCGGCAGACCGGCCATGATGTTCGCAAAGATGATCAGCGACATGCCATTGCCGATACCGCGCTGGGTGATGAGCTCACCAATCCACATGATCAGCATGGCGCCCGCGGTGAGCGTGCCGACGATCATGAGGTCGAAGATGATCTCGGGAGCGCCGGCGCCAGTAAAGCTGATGCCGAAGCTCTTAAAGAGGAAGAGGTAACCCACGGAGTTGAGGATTGCCAGAGCCAGGGTGAGGTAACGCGAATACTGCGTGATCTTGGTCTGACCGACCTCGCCCTCGCGGGCAAGCTCATGCAGGGAAGGCACAACGGCCTGGAGCATCTGGAGGATGATCGAGCTGGTGATGTAAGGCATGATGCCCAGGGAGAACACCGACACATAGCTCAACGCGCCACCAGAGAAAAGATTCAGGAGGGCCATAGCACCTGCGGCGACCGAATTGTTATCGGTCGAGAAAAGGCCCAGCATCCCCTGGAAGGGAATGCCGGGCACAGGAACGTGCGCACCAATGCGGTACACGACGAGCATAGCTATGGTAAAAAGAATCTTTTCGCGCAATTCTTTGATGCGGAAAGCATTCTTAAGACCATTTAGCACGGCAGCTCGACCTTTCCGCCGGCGGCCTCGATCTTGGCCTGCGCAGAAGCGCTGACCTTGTCGACCTTGACCGTGAACTTCTTGGTGAGCTCACCATTGCCGAGCACCTTGACGGGCTCGAACTCGCTCTTGGTGATGCGAGCGGCCTTAAGAGCGGCACCGTCGATTACAGCGCCGTCCTCGAACTTGCGCTCGAGACGCTCAACGTTAACGGCGGTGTACTCGATACGACGGGGGTTGCGGAAGCCCGGAAGCTTGGGCAGGCGCATAGCCAGCGGAGTCTGGCCACCCTCGAAGCCGGCACCCTTGGTGCCGCCAGAGCGGGAACCCTGGCCCTTCTGACCGCGGCCAGAAGTGGTGCCGTGACCCGAAGAATTGCCACGGCCGACTCGCTTGCGGTTCTTGGTGGAACCGGGCGCGGGAGTAAGATCGTGAAGCTGCATTTGCTACTCCTCTACAATCTCGACAAGGTGCTTGACCTTGAAGATCATGCCGCGGACGGACTCGTTGTCAGCAATCTCGCGAACCTCGCGGATCCTGTGGAGACCGAGGGCACGGACAGTACGGACCTGGTCCTGCTTGCAACCGTTGGTGCTGCGGACCTGCTTGATCTTGATGGTGTCAGCCATGCTTAGTTCTCCTTACCGACGAACATCTCGGAGACCGTCAGGCCACGGCGAGCCGCGACGTCCTCAGGGCTGGAGAGCTCCTTGAGGCCCTCGACGGCAGCCTTGATGATGTTGAGGCCGTTATCGGTACCGAGGGACTTGGACAGGACGTTCTTGATGCCAGCAAGCTCGAAGAGGGGACGCACAGCGCCGCCGGCGATAACGCCGGTACCCTCGACAGCGGGCTTGATGATGATGCGGCCGGCACCAAAGTGGCCGAGAACCTCGTGCGGAATGGTGCCCTGATCGGTCACCGGCACGTGGAACATGTTCTTCTTGGCATCGAGAGACGCCTTGGAGATGGCCATGGGCACCTCAGCGGACTTGCCCATGCCAACGCCGACGTTGCCCTTGCCGTCGCCAACGACGACGAGAGCGACGAGGCTCATGCGACGACCGCCCTTGACGGTCTTCGACACGCGGTTGATGTAAACGACGCGCTCCTCGAACTCGGAGGCCTCGCGCTGCTGCTTCTGATTACGAGCCATGTGCTACATACCTCCTAGAACTCGAGACCGGCGGCACGAGCACCGTCGGCGAGGGCCTTGACGCGGCCATGGTAGATACGGCCACCACGATCGAAAGCGACCTTGGTGATGCCGGCCTCGATGGCACGCTTGCCAACGAGCTGACCGACCTTCTCCGCAGCCTCCTTGTTCGAGGTGTGGGTGCCCTTGAACTCGGCCTCGAGGGTCGAGGCGGAGACGAGCGTCAGGCTGGAGCCCTTGCTGTCGTCGATGATCTGGGCATAGATGTTGGCGTTGGTACGGGTCACGCGAAGACGCGGACGCTCGGCAGTACCCGAGACCTTGCCGCGAACACGACGCTGACGACGCTTGAGGCCTTCCAGCTTCGCCTTATGCTTGTTCATACGTAAACTCCTAAAAAGGTTGATCTTGCCAGCACCTAACGGGGTGCTGGTCTTATGCGAGTAAGTCGGTTACGACTACTTGGCGGCCTTACCCAGCTTGCGGCGGATGTGCTCGCCAACATAGTGGATACCCTTGCCCTTGTAAGGCTCGGGAGGACGATGGCCGCGAATCTCAGCGGCGATCTGACCGACCTGCTGCTTGTTGATACCCTTGACGTTCACGTGGGTGTTGTCGGGAACCTCGAAGGTGATGCCCTCGGGAGCCTCGACGATCACGGGGTGCGAGAAGCCCAGGGAGAACTCGAGGTTCTTGCCCTTCTGCTGCACGCGGTAACCGACGCCGGCGAGCTCGAGCTTCTTCTCGAAGCCCTCGGAAACGCCAACAACCATGTTGTGGATGAGGGCGCGGGTGAGGCCGTGGCGGGCACGGGTCTCACGCTCGTCGTCGGGACGGGAAACGGTGAGGACGTTGTCCTCGACGTTGATAGCGAGCTTCTCAAAGACATCGAGCTCGAGCTGGCCCTTGGGGCCCTTGACGACAACGTTGTTGCCGTTGACTGCCACTTCGACTCCGGCGGGAATCTGGACAGGCTTATTACCGATACGAGACACGGTGATCTCCTTTCCTTCTACCTACCGACCGAATTACCAGACGTAAGCGATGATCTCGCCGCCGACGTTGTGCTTGCGAGCATCGCGGTCGGTCATGACGCCATGGCTGGTGGAAATAATGGCGGTACCAAGGCCACCGCGGACGCGGGGCATGTCGGCAACGCCGGTGTACTTACGCAGGCCCGGCTTGGAAATGCGGCGGATGCCGTTGATGACCTTAGCCTTCTTGGGACCATACTTAAGCGTGATGTGCAGAGTCTTCTGGGGAACGGTGTCCTCGACATCGTAGCCCTCGATGTAGCCCTCCTCGTGCAGAACACGAGCGATCTCGACGAGCTTCTTGCTGCTCGGCATGGAGACCGTGGCCTTGTTCACAGAGTTAGCGTTACGGATGCGCGTAAGCATATCTGCGATCGGGTCTGTAAGGTTCATACAGATTCTCCTTCGTTCTTGATGAACACGTGCTCTTGGTTCTTCGCCGCCCTTAACGGCAAAGCCTATTTAGCGCGTTTTCCCTGTTCCAAACTGATGCTTGAAACGCTGGTAGTGACTTACCAGCTGGCCTTCTTAACGCCGGGAAGCTCGCCCTTGAGTGCAAGCTCGCGGAAGCAGACACGGCACAGGCCGAACTTGCGGTACACAGAGTGCGGACGGCCGCAGCGCTGGCAGCGCGTGTACTCACGAGTAGAGAACTTCTGCTTGCGATTGCACTTGACGATCATCGATGTCTTAGCCACTTATATCCTCCTCACATAGAGTATTGTTCGCCCCAAGCGCCGCCCCCTTGTGGGAACGGCGCTCATAGGGCAGGTGAACCTATTTCTTGAACGGGAAACCGAAGGCGTCCAGAAGGGCCTTGGCCTCCTCATCGGTGTTGGCGGTGGTCACGAAAGTGATGTCCATACCACGCTGGTGATCGACGGAGTCGAAGTCGATCTCGGGGAAGATGAGCTGCTCGGTGACGCCCATGGAGAAGTTACCACGGCCGTCGAAGCTCTTGGCGGAGATGCCGCGGAAGTCGCGGATACGGGGGATCGCGACGGAGGTCAGACGATCGAAGAACTCCCACATACGGTCGCCACGCAGGGTAACCTTGCAGCCGATCGGCATACCAGCGCGCAGGCGGAAGGTAGCGATGGACTTGCGGGCACGGGTGATCATCGGCTGCTGGCCGGTGATGGCGCGCAGGTCGCGCACGGCACCGTCGATGGCCTTGGAATCGGTAGCGGCCTCGCCGACACCCATGTTCACGACGATCTTCTCAAACTTGGGGATCATCATGACGTTCTCGTACTGGAACTTGTCCTGAAGCTGCTGCTTGACCTCGTTGTTGTACTTGGTCTTCAGACGCGGCACATACTTCTCTTCTGCCATTGTTCACTCCTTCTTGGGGTTTTAAGCACGGGGCGTGGCCACGATGGGTTGTCCTCGTGCCTCCTGGCTGCATCCGCGCCGCTCATGGCATTTCGCGGTTTGGACTCGACGCAGCAGGAGCCGACAAAACAATCGGTACTATACGCGCATCGGGAGCGTATTTCCAGAAAAACCTCGTCTGCCTGCGCAACTCCACAACTCCCCCGCACAAACCGATCCGCACGGGACGGAGGAAAATGGCAGTTGCGGTGAAATAGGGACCGTTTGACGGCTTAACAGGCTTTAACAGTCCGTATTTCACCGCAACTCATATATGGGGATGCGATTAGCGCTTGCGGGGGACGAGCTTGGTGCGGCGCAGGTGAATCATCTCGGCAGCGATGGAGATGGCGATCTCTTCGGGGTCCTCGGCCTCGATGGAAACGCCGATCGGCAGGTGCAGCTCGTCGATCTGGTCCTGCGTAAAGCCCTCCTGCTCCAGGCGGGCGCGCACAAAGGCCGTCTTGCGGCGCGAACCCAGACAGCCCAGATAGGCGGGCTTGGCGTGCATGGCCTGAATCACCACGTCGATATCGGACTTGTGACCCGCCGTGGCGACGACCACTAGGTCACGCGGGCCGATGGGGCACTGCTTGCTCAGGTTCTTGTAGTCGACCAGACGACGGTCGTAGACACCGGGCACCCATTCGGGGGTCAGTGTGCCGGGGCGGTCGTCGCAAGCCACGACGGCAAAGCCCGCCGCCGTGAGCACCCGCGCCGTCGCAGCACCCACGTGGCCGCAGCCAAAGATATAGGTCAGGCCCTCGGGGCAGAGCGTCTCGATGTGCGCGTGAGGAATCTCGGAGGCGGCGTTGGTGTAGGTGACGTTGCTCCCCTCTTCCGTCAGCGAAAGCCCGGGGCAGCCCGCAATGGTGCGGCGCGATTCCTCGCCATGGTACTCGGCCACATCGCCCTCGAGCGCGCTCGCGATAAACGGCTCAAAGTCAATGACGAAGTCACCGATGCGCCGATACGCCAGCACATTGGCAATCTCCTGGAACAACGGTGCCTTGGTCGCGTCCAGGTGCAGATAGCACAGGCAGATAGCTCCGCCGCAAATCATGCCGGTATCGGAGTTCTCGCCGCCCATAGTGTAGCGGACCAGACGCGATTTACCCCCGGCCAGGAGCTCGCGCGCCTCATCCAGTGCAAAGAGCTCAATTTTGCCGCCGCCGATAGTGCCCGCCTGGCTGCCATCGGCAAAGACGGCCATCCAGGCGCCCACACCGCGCGGGGACGACCCCGCCGTACCGGCCACGACCACCAGCTCGCACGTCTCGCCAGCACGCAGGGCGGCAAGCGCCGCATTCACAACATCGAGCTTTTCCATTGCCGCCTTCTATCCTCTAAAGACATCGGTGAGCATAGCGAGTGCCTCGAGCACGCCGCCGCCGACCGACGTCGCTTTGTCCGAAATGTAGTTGATATAGCTGGCATCGCCGCGTGGATCGACATCGGCGCATTTAAAGCCCTCAGTCACCTGCACGCCGTTCGCCAAAAGCCCGCGCAGACAGCCATCGATCTGCGTGCACATGGGCGTATCGCCCGCGTAGCCAATCACGTCTCCGGCGCTCACGATGTCGCCGATCACATGGTCGGACCTAAACACGCCGGCGGCGGGGCTGTGGATAACACGTTCCTTGCCATAGCCGGCGATAATGCCCGGCACGCCCGTGTTGGGCTGGGGCGAACCTTGGGTAATGACACGGCCGAGAAAATGCCCGCGCATGGTCTCGACCACGGCGTCGCAATCGACCGGCGCGGTAAAGCCCGGCCCCACAGCGATGACGGCAGGCGCCATGTCGCGCGTGGTGCCCAAGTTGCGCTTAGCCAAAATCGCGTCGACCACAGCCGCGGGTTTAAGCTCATCGAGCATCTTGGCCTGAGGGTCCACCACAACGGCGACGTCTCCAGCCTCGGTAATCTCAAGCGCCTCAGCCGGCGTCCGTGCCAAGCGAGCGCGAATGCCTTCGACCTCGACCTCGCCCAGGCGAATGGCCTCGCAAAAACAGATTGTGCGGCGGATGCACGTGGGAACCGCGATATCGGCCATAACGACCGAAACGCCGGCGCGCACCAAGCGAGCGGCGACGCCCGTGGCGATATCGCCGGCGCCGCGAACATAAACGAGCATTCCCGGGGCACCTCCCTGTGCTACGGTTTGAGCAGAGCAAAAGCGGTTCGGCCGCTACTCTGATGATTATTTATTATCACAGTATTATACGGCGGTGAACAGATGGAAACGGTTAGCGACAATCTTGCCTCGGCGCTCAGGATCGAGCCGGGCATTACCGCGATTATCGGCAGCGGAGGCAAGTCGACCTTGCTCAAGACGCTGGGTCTCGAGCTCATGCGCGCTGGCGGCCGCGTGCTCCTCTGCACCACCACGCATATGTTTCCCGTCGCCGGCGTGCCATGGGACGGGTCGAGCCGTCGCCTGGACGCCGCGCCTTGGAAGCCGGACGCCGCACATGTCCCCGGTTGCACTTGCGAGGCCTGCGCGGGCCTTGCGCGCGGAAGCATCTGCCAGGCAGGCGTCTTGAACCCCCAGACGGGCAAGCTCTCCGCCCCCTGTCTCTTATACACATCTCCGAGCCC
>CABSMN010000044.1 GCA_902478765.1 uncultured Collinsella sp. | reverse complement strand
AGATGCAGCGTAGTCTCGTGGGCTCGGAGATGTGTATAAGAGACAGATTCAGGTCGGCACGTCCGTCCGCGTCACCGATGGCCCGCTTACCGACTTTGATGGCAAGGTTTCCGAGGTTAACACCGAGGCTGGCAAGCTCAAGGTCACGCTGATGATCTTTGGCCGCGAGACGCCGGTCGAGCTCGACTTTAACCAGGTCGCTGTCATCGCTTAAGTTTTCGTCCGTTCGCGCGAGCGTGCTTCTTCTGTGACTGCTCATCTCAGGAGTGCTTCTAACACGTGCGTGCTTACGATATAGCAAGTACTTCACACTCGTGATTCGAAAGGAATGACCATGGCTGAGAAGAAGGTTGCCAACGTCATTAAGCTCCAGATTCCTGCTGGTGCCGCTAACCCCGCTCCTCCCGTCGGCCCCGCCCTGGGCGCTGCTGGCGTGAACATCATGCAGTTCTGCCAGGCCTTTAACGCCGAGACGCAGGACAAGAAGGGCGACATCATCCCCGTTGAGATCTCTGTCTACGAGGACAAGTCCTTCTCCTTCATCACCAAGACCCCGCCGGCGGCTCACCTCATCAAGAAGGAGCTGAACCTCAAGTCTGGTTCCGCTAAGCCCCAGGCCGACAAGGTCGGTCAGCTCTCCCAGGAGCAGCTCACCAAGATCGCCGAGATCAAGATGCCGGACCTCAATGCCAACGACATTGACGCCGCTAAGAAGATCATCGCCGGTACCGCCCGCTCCATGGGCGTCACCATCGCTGAGTAGCGATTTCTTTAGGTAATGACGGGTGCTCCGACCGGGGTGCCCGTTATATGTGTGCAATAGGGCACACGATACGATGTGGGAGGGCTCGCGCCCGTTTAACCACAGGAGGTAATGAACATGGCTAAGCATGGTAAGAGCTATAACGCCGCTGCCGAGAAGATCGACCGCGCCACGCTCTACACCCCCCTTCAGGCTGCCAAGCTCATCAAGGAGCTCGACACCGCCAAGTTCGACGAGACCGTCGAGGCCCACTTCCGTCTGGGCATCGATACTCGTAAGGCTGACCAGAACATCCGTGGTTCCATCTCCCTGCCCCACGGCACCGGCAAGACCGTTCGTGTTGCCGTCTTCGCCGAGGGCGAGAAGGCCCGCGAGGCCGAGGCTGCCGGCGCCGACATCATCGGTTCCGACGAGCTCGTCGCCCAGATCCAGAAGGGCGAGATCAACTTCGACGCTGCTATCGCAACGCCGAACATGATGGCCAAGGTTGGCCGCATCGGTAAGATCCTTGGTCCCCGTGGCCTCATGCCGAACCCCAAGCTCGGCACCGTGACCATGGACGTCGCCAAGATGGTCTCCGAGCTCAAGGCCGGCCGCGTTGAGTATCGCGCCGACCGTTACGGCATCTGCCACGTGCCCCTGGGCAAGAAGTCCTTCTCTGAGCAGCAGCTCGTCGAGAACTACGCTGCCCTGTACACCGAGATCCTGCGCGTCAAGCCCTCTTCTGCTAAGGGCAAGTACGTCAAGTCCATCTCCGTGTCTTCCACCATGGGCCCTGGCGTCAAGGTCGATCCCGCTGTCCAGCGTGACTTCCTGGCTGAGTAACTGCTAGTTACTGCCTGAGCAAAGCAAGCATTGCTAAAGAAACCCGGTTCTGCCTCGTGCAGGACCGGGTTTCTTGCTTTTGAGTCAACGAAACCACCACGAAGGGGACAGGCACCCTTGTGGTGGTTTTACTTGTGTTGTACTTTAGCGCGATGTAGTACTACCCGAGGCCGAAGGGAGCCCAACATGTTTAAGAACACGCAACAGCTCCTAGGCCTAGCGCTACTAGATTGGATAGCGCGCTAGGGTTGTAATCTCGCTATAACGATTTGTTGTACCCGGGTGCGCTATCGTCTGCCGCTTTCAGGCGTGATGAGCGACACGGGTATTTTTCTATCTCTAGGCCTTCTCTCTCTCCTGAAAGCCATCTGTCATAAAACGGTCAATCAGGAGGAACATATAAGCCGCAAAATCACAATCTTTGACGCCACCCTGTGCGACGGTGAGCAGTCGCCGGGCGCCAGCATGAATACCGAGGAAAAGCTCTTCATCGCCCGCCAGCTGGTGCGCATGAACGTGGACGTTATCGAGGCGGGCTTTCCCATCTCGAGTCCTGGTGACTTTCGCTCCGTACAGGAGATTGGCAAGATTGCGGGCGACCGATGCACGGTATGCGGCCTGACGCGCGCTGTCGACAGGGATATCGAAGTGGCTGCAGAGGCGCTCAAAACGGCCCAGAGGCCCCGTATCCATACAGGGCTGGGTGTGAGCACCAGTCACCTGCGCGACAAGCTCCATATGACTGAGGAAAGGGCAATTGAGTGAGCGATCCATGCCGTCAAACATGCTCGCAAGTTCGTTGACGATGTTGAGTTTTATGCCGAGGATGCCAGCCGCTCCGATCAGGAGTTTCTGGTGCGCATTATCGAGGCGGCCGTAAAGGCCGGTGCCACGGTCGTGAACATCCCCGATACGATGGGCTACAACATGCCGTGGGACTTTGGCGCCCGCATCCGTGACCTGCGCGGGCGCTGCGGGTGCGGCCGGTCAGCGTGCGGTCGACGTGATGGAGTATCGCGAGTACGAGATTGAGCGCATTGCGCGCCAGGCATTTGAGGCGGCGCGCAAACGTCGCGGCAAGGTGACGAGCGTTGATAAGCGCAACGTGCTGGAGACGAGCCGCATGTGGCGCGAGATCGTGCATCGCGTGCAAGACGAGGAGTACTCCGACGTGGAGCTTGAGGACCTGCTCGTCGACAACGCCGCCATGCAGCTCATCAGTCGACCGGCAGACTTTGACGTCGTGGTGACGGAGAACATGTTCGGCGACATCCTGTCCGATGAGGCGGCTCAGATTACCGGATCGCTCGGTATGCTTGCCTCTGCCTCGCTGGATGATGGCGTATCGCTGTTTGGGCCGAGCGCTGGCAGCGCTCCTGACATCGCGGGGCTCGGCGTGGCCAATCCGCTGGCTCAAATCTTGTCGGTGGCGATGCTGCTGACCTACGCGCTCGACATGGGCGAGCAAGCCGCGTGGATCGAGAGCGCCGTGGCGCGCGTGCTCGACGAGGGCTGGCGCACCCGTGACATCGCCGATGTCAACACCCCGGCAGATAAGATCCTCGGCACCACGACGATGGGCGACAAGGTCGTCGCCGCGCTGTAGGCGATGCCGATTCAAGCTGTCAAATATCTCAATCTGTAACATCTAAGGGGCAAAATCGTTCCTACCTGTTACAGATTGAGATTTTCGGCCGAGCATCCGTGGTCTGTCTCGATCTGTAACAGCTAACCGATTATTTGGGCCCTACCTGTTACAGATTGAGACAAACCGTTGGGACAGGTCGGACGAGTCAGCAAAACCACCACAAAGGTGCCGGTCCCCTTCGTGGTGGTTTTTAGCGCAACGAGGTGTTCCCAGCCGACCATACGGGCGGCCTTGCGCTCACGCTGCTCGATGACAGCGCATCTTTAGACGCGAAGTGCGGAACCGGGTGCATATACGAGCCGCGTAGCGTTACGAATTCATGGGAATGACCGTATCGCCAATTTGTACGCTTGCAATCTTGTCTGTGTCACAAACTTGCGAGAACGGCCAGGTCTTGTGGATATCAGTGGTGCCGTTATCCAGTTTATTTGCGATATAGCCGCTGTGGCTGGTTGCGTCCTCAACATGACCGTCTTTGAACGTCACGATGAGGGGTATGTTGCCAACGGCATCCATAGACTCCTCCATGTTTTGAGACATCTTGCCGCTGTTGTTGTCGTGTTCGATGGAACGATCTATGTTGTAGCGGACTGAAACGCCAACGCAGGATACGGTGGCCTCTTGAATCGTCGCCTTGGTGCCGTTAAAGTTGACCGATTTGGGCGCGGGAATCGTAACGGATGTATCTTCGTAATTCAGCTGGAACTTAAGATCCCATGGGCCCGTAAGTATTTTCTTATACTCGGGAAGCTCTTTGCCAGCACGTGGCACAACGAGAGAGTTGATATGCGTGCGGACGGTCCTGCCCATAAGGCCGGGTGATTCAACGCTGAACTGTGCAAAGTATTGAATGCTGGAGTCATTGGGGTTCTTGTCAATGAGCCATGATTGGCCTTGGCCGCCATGCTCGCCATCAACGTATACGTTTCCATCGACACTTCCGGCGATAGTTCCGTTCTCGCCCGGCTCGGAAAGCTTTTTCAGGGCAGCGGGATCGTCGAACGTAAGCGTATAGGCGATGGTAACCATATCCTTGTCGCCCATGATGGCGTCGGCGGTCACGGTGACTCCGTTGTTGGAGCAGCTAGCACCGACGGGCCGGCCAATACGGTCGATGATCTCGGTTTGAGAAGCAGGTCCGTCAAAGATGTCGGAAAGCATGTCAGAAGGAAGCGGCAGGACGCCTGTTGCCATAGCCGTGCCAGCGCCTCCAATGACGATAGCGAGGACTGCCGTTACAGCGGCAATGCGAGCGACTGTTCTTACGGGATGGCGGGCGATGCGCGGCTTGCGTCGCGTGCCATTAAAGTTGCTTTGAGCGGTCGCCGCATCGCTCGAGGCGACGGACTGAGCAATCGAGTTTGCCATGTGCTGCTTCGCATTATCGGTAAACGAAATGTGCTCCAGGGCGTGGCGATAGTCATTCGAATTCGTAGTCATTGTGGTCTCCTTTCAAGGAAAGCCGAAGTGACGCACGTCCGCGGCTAAGGTGCTGGGCGGTTGCAGCTGGCGTCGCGTGAACGGCGTCTGCGATTTCCCTGATGCTCATGCCTGCGTAGTAGTGCAAAAAGATGGCGATGCGCTGTGCTTGAGGCAGGGCCGTGACAGCGGAAAGAATGGCGCAGTCGCGTTGCGCGAATTCTTGCTCGGTATGTGTTACGGGTGCGCAGAAATCGGGGAGCGAATCGAGGTCGACAACCGGGTGATTCGCGTGCGTACGGCCGATATCGCGACATGCGTTCAGTGCGACTCGGATCACCCAAGCACGTTCGTGTTCGAGCGAGTCGAACGGTTGAGTGCGTTGGAGAATCTTGATCAGCGTGTCCTGGCAGATGTCTTGAGCGTCGTCAGCGGATCCAAGGGCCGAATAGCACAATCGAAGGATGAGGTCGGAATACGTGTCGACCAAGCGCTTTGCTTCCCGCTCGATCTGATCGGCATCGCATCGGAGCGTGCTATTGCGGTTACGGCGTGCAGGCATAGTGTCACCTCCAATTGGTCGTGGTGGATATAGGGAAGGCGTCTCGCGAGGTCCCTCTACATACAACACGGTCGAGACTGCATAAGTTGACAAAAAAAGACGGCACGTGAGCGCCGTCCTTACAAAACAATGAGTGTTCTCGTTAATTACACAAGCACCGTGATGGACAGGTCGGACGAGTCAGCAAAACCACCATAAAGGTGCCTATCCCCTTCGTGGTGGTTGTTGGCAGTTACCAGGGGGTTCTGGCGGTTGAAGACTCGATTGCTTCGTGGCGTTTGAGCTCGCGGCGCATGGTTTGCGAGTTGAGCCAAGCGGCCTTCCAACCGCGCGTGGGGTAGCGCGCCTCGTCAATTTCGATCTTGGTATAGCCGCAGGCGTTGACAATCTTCGTTCCGCATGGGTGTTGGCGCTCGCGTTGAAAGTTGGGGCCGTAGCTTTGGTGCACATGCCCGTGAATCATATAGTCGGGACCCCAAGACTCAAGAGCCGCATTAAAGCACTCGAATCCTCGATGCGGCAGGTCGTCCAGGTCGCCCATGCCTGCGACGGGTGCATGGGTAAGTAGAATATCGCATCCGTCTACCAGTGCGATTTTTCGCGATAGCTTGCGCATGCGTTTTGCCATCTCGCGCTCGGTATACATGTTCGCGCCGTCGCGATAGCGCATGGAACCGCCCAGACCCGCAATGCGAATACCTCGGTACACATATACGCTGTCCTCAACACAAATGCACCCGCCCGGTGCATGGCGCGCGTAGCGGTCGTCGTGGTTGCCACGAACGTACACAAGCGGTTTGTTGATGACAGTGACCAAAAACTCAAGATAGTCCGGATCCAGGTCGCCTGCGGATAGAATCAGGTCAACGTCCTCAAAGCGCTCCTTGCGAAAACATTCCCACAGGCAGCGCTCCTCTACATCGGCAATGGCTAGGATATTCATAGGGCACGGACCTCCGGCTCGTTATCGAGCTGCGGAATCGAGCCTATAACGTTGTCAGCCAGCCAGTTCATCTCGACAATCTGCGTACTCGGCAGGGGAGGGAAGCCCTCAATCTGAACCACGCCGTCCTGGCTGTGGAGCTCGCCGCCAAATGGGTTGATGGAGCCCTCGACAATGCCGTTGCGAAGCAGCTGCACAAGTTTACGCGTCTGATAGGGTAGGCCCGGAGCGTAGCGAATATCGATGACGCCGGAGCTCATACCGTACCAGTAGTTGACGGCGCGCACCTGCTGGTCATCGGCGGTCTCGTCCCATGTGCCGTGCAGTAGGCTGCGTACGATGAGTTCGTAGTAACGGCCCCAGTTCCATACCGGCATAGCAATACCGGTAACTTCCTTGCCGTTTACCAGACGGTGAAGCCCGTAGGCGGTGGGGTCCTCGAGAGACTTGGACATATCGGCGCCGGTCATGACGCTCACGCCCTCGCGACACATGGCTTCGGCAAGACCGCCGGCGGGAACATCTCCCCAAGTGAGGATAATCTGCGCACGAGGGTCGAGCAGCGAGGCACCGATAGCGAAGGCGTTGATTTCGCTCAGCGCGCCCGAGGCGAAGACCGACGCATGGTAGCCAATACGGTGGTTGTCGGCCATGCTGGCGGCAAGGGCGCCCAGTAGGAACTTGGCCTCGTACATCTTTCCAAAGTACGAGCGGACGCTTTGGTGGGGAAGGCCGATTGAGCAGTTAAGGAACCGCACCTGGGGATACTCGACTGACGCCCTGAGCGTGTATTCCATGAGCCGGTGTGAGGTCGAGAAGATGACGTTCGCCCCGTGCTTTACGGCTGTCTCGACGGCGGCGTAGAACACGTCCGAATCGTGGCAGTCCTCGAACGCCTCGGTGCGCACGATGCCGCCAAAGTGCTCATCAAGATACCGGCGGCCCTGGTCGTGTAGGCTGTCCCAGCTCGACGTGGCACAGGGAAACTCGTGGATAAAGGCGATTCGCATGGGATTGGCAGTGGAGTAGACGGTCTTGCTCATAAAGAAGTTGAGCACGCCGGAGGTGGACTTGGCGGGCGCCTCTTCCTTATCGACACTCGGTGCCTCGACAAGATCGACCTTCTCCTCATCACTTTTGCCGGCAATGACCAACTCGCGCCAAATCTTGCACAGGCGGTTTACGACGATATCCGTCGGCGTATCCAGCAGGCGGTCCTGGTTGTACACATTGAGGTAGACGAGCATAGCGTCGGCGGGCGTAATGTCCAGATGGTCGCCGCCGGCGCGCAGGTAGGCGCGCTTAAAGAGCAGGAAGGTGTGACGTAGGTAGTCGACCTTCTTTTGAGGCCATTTTTCGACAAGATCTTGGCCGAGCATTTTGGCAAGCATCTCGTAGCTGCCCTCGCGCGAAAACTCAATCTCGTACAGGGGGCATACGTACCAAAAGGCGCAAAACTCACCGTACAGGCGGCTCTCGACGGAATCCCACTTACCGGGGTACAGACGCGTCACCTTGGCCGAAACCGTCGGAGCGTCAAGGAATTTGAGGACGCTGACACGCTTGTTGCCCTCTTGGACGTAAAAGCGGTGCATGAACTCGGTGACGATGCTGTCTCTTATACACATCTCCGAGCCCACGAGACTACGCTGCA
>CABSMN010000043.1 GCA_902478765.1 uncultured Collinsella sp. | reverse complement strand
AGCTTCGTCGGCAGCGTCAGATGTGTATAAGAGACAGCCCCGATCCTACGCCCACGCCTGACCCCTCTACGGGCCAGTAAGCGCACAGGACGACTGACACCAAGGCGCCCGAGCAGCACGTACGCTGCTCGGGCGTTTCTTTATTTCGGCAGATGCCATAAGATGCCACGACGGCCCCGGCTGCAAGACCGATAGGGCAACAGGCGACGGCATGCAAAAAGGGCGCTGACCTTCGTCAACGCCCTCGGCAATTACCTATAGCAACAATCGACGCAGCAGCGGCGCCGCGCATCCCCTACTTATGAGAGTTACTCAGCTTGTTGATGAGCGCCTCAAGACGCTCGCCGTCCTCGGCCGTCTGCGCAATGACCAAAATCGTGTCGTTGCCGGCAAGCGAGCCGAGCACGTCGGGCAGCTCCGCAGCATCGACAGCTGCGGCAATACCAGAAGCCGTACCGGGCTGCGCCTTGATCATAACCAGATTATCGGTGCGCAGCACGCCGGTAACCAACTCGGAAACCATGCGCTGCAGATGCAGGTCCTCGGCAAGGACATAGATGCCCTCGGGGAGCTTGCGCAGTCCCATGTCCGCGATATCGCGCGAAACGGTCGCCTGCGTGCAATCGAAACCCATGGCGCGAAGCTCGTCTACCAAAACGCGCTGCGTACGTACGTCCTTATTGCGAACAATATCTCTAATGGCATCCTGGCGCCCATTGCGTTTTTTGGCCATACAAAACCTCACTCCAAAAGATGGCGGAGACAATCACTTAGTGATTGAATAGTTTAGCGCTATTTGATGGTTTTAGTGAATAAGAACGCATTTCGAAACAATTCCATGCAATTTATTTCGAAAATCACGCTAGTAGACAGTCCTAGCGCCCGAACGATTGAAAAAGGCCGCCAGATGCGTATACAACGCACACCGCATGGGCTTGGCACCAGCTATCGAACCATAGAGCAGACCTAGGCCACGATGATTGCCTTTAAGAGCCGCAACCATCTGACGGGTACGTTGCGCTTCGAGCATATCATGCAAACGGGCCGAACGCTCTATTGAAGACACCCCATGGGGGCTCAGGCACAAATTATCGATGCAGGCGACCAGGCCGGCGTAGTAATACCGCTGGCAGACCAGTTTCAACTGATCGCTACCGCCCGCAACGGCAAGCGAGTCGACAAGCCTGTCGAGCGCCCCGATATCATCAGAAAGCCTGGCAAACATCGTAGGGTCAAACGTCTCCGTAATCGACGGCGCCACTGCATGAAAACGGGCACGGCCACATCCCGAAACGCGCTTTGCCTGCGAAAGCGCGAACGTCAAAAAAGACACCGTACGAAATGCATCGCCATGCGCAAGGCATGCCTCAAAGAGGGCGCGATCATACAGCACGCCAGAGGTCTGTCGGATTAAACCACAGGAGACCAATAGGGTCAGGCAAGCAGCCTGGTCCTCATCTTCAGAAACGGAGGGCGCGTCCAAAACTCGGGAATGGCGCTCGCGGTGTACATCGTAGCGATCGAGCGAAACAGAGGGAAACACGATGTCAGCCGAAGCGTCGCAGGAGCTTTCGACCATCTGCGAAAGGGACTGCGGCGCAAACCACTCATTGGCATTCATCGCAATTATCTGGGAGCCACGCGAAGCCGCGAAGCCGGCACGCAGGCAGGCGCCAGGCGCTGGGTCCTCAACATCAATCAAATCAATATGAATGTCCCTGCCGGCGGCAACTTCGAGCGAATAGTGCACACCAGCTACCACGCCGCGGCAAACGACGACAATTTGCAAATCGTAGAGGTCTTGGTTCTGGATGCTCTCGAGGGCGCGCATTGCATAGCTGGGCGAACCCTCAACAATCAGGATCACCGAAAGTCGCGGATGCGAACCACGTCGAACCAAGTTTTCCGTCCTCTCGACAGCTGTTAATCAACTGTCGTTCATGGTACACCCCGGCAATAAAAGCTACGGGACGCCGGCTGCGCTGCACGCCAAGAACAGATGTTGCACACGCGCAGCTCACACATGGCAAACGCCGACGAGGGCGCGACGAGCCCTCCCCCTAGTCGAGCACGATGAGCTCGGCGGGATCATAATCCACACCCATAAACGTAAGGCCGCAGGCGGGCGCCGTGGGGCCCGCAGCGGTTCGGTCGCAGGCATCAATTACCTCGCGCATCCACTCGGGATCGCGGCGATGCATGCCGATCTCGACGAGGGTGCCCACAATGGTTCGCACCATCGAGTGTAAAAACGCATTGCCCTCGATAGTAAACGTGAGGATGTCCTCGCCAAAGGCGACCTCATGACCAAACTCGGCACGCATTACACAACGGTGCGTAGGCTTTCCCACGGCAGAGGCGACCTTGCAAAAGCTCTTAAAGTCCTGCTCGCCCAAAAGCGCAGGGCAGGCGGCCGCCATCGCATCGACGTCAAGGGGATAGCGATGCCACCACACGGTACCGCGTGACAGCACGGGCCGCGCGTCGCGATCGGCAATACGGTAGGTGTAGGTACGAGAACGCGCGTCAAAACGTGCAGAAAAGCCTTTACGGGCCCTGTAGACCTCGTTTATGGCGATATCTTTGGGAAGGAGGGCATCCATAGCCCTCAACCACCTACGGCGCGTACACGCAAGCTCAGCGTCCGTTACGGGCACGCTGATGTATTGGGCCACCGCATGCACGCCGGCATCGGTACGCCCCGCGCACGTCAGATCGATTGGGCGGCGCAGCAACGTCTCGATGGCACGGCGCAGCTCGCCCGCAACCGTCGTCTGACCCGGCTGCTCGGCAAATCCGCTATACGACGAGCCATCATAGGCCACGCGAAATACAAGGGTGGCGTCGAGCTCGGGGGTCGAATTGAAATCAGACGGCGCAGTCATGGGCGCTCCCAACAAACTAGCAACGGTATTGCGACAAAAAAAGAGGGGTACGCGAACGTACCCCTCGAATATAGCCTATGCAGACAGAAAGTCTACTCAGCGGTCTCCTCAGCAGGAGCCTCCTCGACAGCCTCAACCTTCTTGGGAGCAGCGGCCTTCTTGGGGGCCGGAGCAGCCTTCTTGGCCTTAGGTGTGCAAGGCTCGGTGACGAGCTCCATGATAACGATGGGAGCGTTGTCGCCCTTGCGGTTACCGAGCTTCATGATGCGGGTGTAACCGCCGTTGCGGTCCTGCCACATGCCCTGAGCAGCCTTGTCGAAGATCTCGGCAACGAGCTGCTTATCACCGAGCTTGGCGATAGCCAGACGACGAGAGTGCAGGTCGCCCTTCTTGGCCCAGGTGATGATCGGATCGACGACCGAACGCAGCGCCTTAGCGCGGGTCTCGGTGGTCTTGATGCGGTCGTTCTCGAAGAGGGCCTTAGCAAGGCTCTTCTTCATGGCCTTGGTGTGGCTCGCATCGGTGCCGAGCTTCAGGCCCTTCTTAACGTTGTGACGCATGGTCTAGTTTCTCCTCAAATATGCGAAGCATTAAGCCTTCAGGCTCAGGCCCATGGACTCAAGCTTGTCCTTCACTTCCTCGATCGACTTAACACCGAAGTTACGGATGTTGAGCAGATCGTTCTCCGAGAACTCAACGAGCTGACGGACCGAGTGAATGCTGGCGCGCTTAAGGCAGTTGTAGGAACGGACGGAAAGGTCCAGATCCTCGATCTGCTTGTCCAGCTCGGCGTTGTCGTTGGTGACCTCGGGAGCGAAGATCGAAGCCTCCTCCTCGACCTCGGGGGTCTCGGCAAGGTTCATAAAGGCGGCCATATGCTGGTTGAT
Source organism: uncultured Collinsella sp. (assembly GCA_902478765.1). GTDB lineage: Bacteria > Actinomycetota > Coriobacteriia > Coriobacteriales > Coriobacteriaceae > Collinsella. The sequence goes on along the minus strand of CABSMN010000043.1, from coordinate 4,053 downwards.
GATATTGGCAGCCTGGACCACGGCGTCGCGCGGGGCGATGGAGCCGTTGGTCTCGATCTCGAGGACAAGGCGGTCGTAGTCGGTGTGCTGACCGACACGGCAAGCCTCAACGAGCTTGGCGCAACGGGAAACCGGCGAGTACAGCGAGTCGACGTGGATCACACCGATGGGATCGTTGTCGCGCTTGTTGGCCTCGCCAGAGACATAGCCGCGGCCATAGCCGATGCGCATGCTCATGGTGAGATGGCCGCCCTCGGTGAGCGTAGCGATGTGCTGCTCGGGGTTGACCAGCTCAAACTCGGACGGAATAAAGAAGTCCGCACCGGTGACCTCGCAAGGGCCGTCAACCGAGATGGTGGCGGTTGCCTCGTCGGTCGTGCCGAGAGCCCTGAAGACAAGACCCTTGACATTCAGGACGATATCGGTGACATCCTCGACCATGTTAGGGATGGTCATGAACTCGTGCTGCGCACCATCGATCTGAATGGCCTCGACGGCGGCACCCTCGAGCGAGGACAGAAGAACACGACGAAGCGAGTTGCCCAGCGTATCGCCGTAGCCACGCTCGAGCGGCTCGACGGAGACACGAGCAGAGGTCTCGTTGATCTCTTCGACCTGAACCTGAGGCCTAATGAATTCTGACATGTATTACCTCCAGCCTCAGCAGCCCGGATGGACTACTTAGAGTAGAGCTCGACGATGAGCTGCTCGTTGATATCACCGCTGATCTGCTCACGCGTCGGCAGAGCGAGCACGTTACCAGACAGCTTCTCGATATCGACCTCGAGCCAGCCAGGGACCTCAAAGCGCTCGGAGGAAATCAGGGCCTCCTTGATGGGGAGGAGGTCACGGAACTTCTCGCCGACAGCGACGACGTCGCCGGCCTTGACGCGGTAGGACGGGATGTCCACGCGCTTGCCGTTCACGGTGAAGTGACCGTGACGGACGGACTGACGAGCCTCTTTGCGGGTGCGGGCGAAGCCAAGACGGAAGACGACGTTGTCGAGGCGAGACTCAAGGATGATCATGAGGTTCTCACCGGTGACGCCGTTCATCTTACGGGCCTTGTTGAAGTAGCCGTGGAACTGCTTCTCCAGAACGCCATAGATGAACTTGACCTTCTGCTTCTCACGCAGCTGCATGCCGTACTCAGATTCCTTGCGACGGCGCTTGGGCTGACGGATAGATTCCTTCTTGCTGCTGTAACCGAGCTCAGCGGGATCGATCCCGAGCTGACGGCAGCGCTTAAGAACAGGAGTCCTGTCGATTGCCATATTGATACGATCCTTTCAGTTACACGCGGCGACGCTTCTTGGGGCGGCAGCCGTTGTGCGGAATGGGGGTCTTGTCCTGGATGCTCGAGACCTCGAGGCCAGCAGCCTGGAGGGAGCGGATGGCGGTCTCACGACCGGAGCCGGGGCCCTTGACGAAGACGGAAACCTTCTTCATACCGTGCTCCATGGCCTGCTTGGCAGCAGCCTCGGCAGCCATCTGGGCAGCGAACGGCGTGGACTTACGGGAGCCCTTGAAGCCCACCTGGCCAGCCGACTTCCAGGAAATGACGTTGCCCTGGGGATCGGTGATCGAAACGATCGTGTTGTTGAACGTAGAACGAATGTGAGCCTGGCCCACGGAAATGTTCTTACGGTCCGCGCGCTTCAGACGGGCAGCGCGAACGTTCTTCTTAGCAGTAGCCATCTATCTAGCGCTCCTTATTTCTTCTTCTTAGCACCGATCTGACGCTTCGGGCCCTTGCGGGTACGAGCGTTAGTGTGGGTGCGCTGGCCGCGGACCGGGAGGCCCTTGCGGTGACGAAGGCCGCGGTTGCAGCCGATGTCCATAAGGCGCTTGACGTTCTGGTTGCGCTCACGGCGGAGGTCGCCCTCAACCATGATCTGATTCTTATCGATATAATCGCGGATGGCGTTAACCTCATCCTCGGTGAGGTCCTTAACGCGCGTATCCACGTTAACGTTGCACTCGACGCAAATCTTCGTCGCAGTGGTGCGGCCGATGCCGTAAATGTAGGTCAGACCGATCTCAACGCGCTTCTCACGCGGGAGGTCGACACCATTAATACGGGCCAACGTAGTCTCCTCTCTTAACCCTGACGCTGCTTATGACGGGGGTTCTCGCAAATGACGAGGACCTTGCCATGGCGCCTAATGATTTTGCACTTATCGCACATCTTCTTGACCGAAGGACGTACCTTCATCGTTCTTCCTTTCGGTAGCGCTCAAACTACTTCCCTACTATCTACTCGCCCAGCCGCAGGCGTTTAAAACTATGGCTGGTCTTCACACGCAAACCGACCGTAGGTTGAGCTAAGCCTGCAGTCGGAAAAGAGCGTGTATGCGTGCCGCTATTTATAGCGATAGGTGATGCGACCGCGGGTCAGGTCGTACGGGGAAAGCTCCACGACAACCCTGTCACCGGGGAGAATGCGGATGTAATTCATTCGGATCTTGCCAGAAATGTTGCACAGAACCGAATGACCGTTCTCGAGCTCAACCTTAAACATGGCGTTGGGCAGCGGCTCCTTTACCGTACCCTCGAGCTCAATTGCGTCTTCCTTCTTCACAAGCAATCATCTTTCTCTAGAAAACGACAGCGATTGAGTATTCTACAATACGCATGCACGTATCGTAATATCTTCGTAATGGCTCCACAACTACGTGGAACTTGTTACATTTCTCCGCCCTGCAAGGGACACCAAGCACCTTGGGCATCGGTGGTAAGAATCACCGGACCGTCATTGGTAATGGCAACGGTGTTCTCATAATGCGCGGCGGGCAAGTGGTCGTTGGTCGTAACGATCCAACCATCGGAGCCCGTGCTCACATGATTGGAACCCATCGTGACCATCGGCTCGATGGCGATGACCATACCGGCCTGAAGGCGAACGCCTCTCCCCTTCTTTCCATAATTTGGAACGTTGGGGTCCTCGTGCATCACGCGGCCAATACCATGCCCCACGTAATCGCGAAGCACGCCGTAACCGTGAGACTCGGCGAGGGACTGAACGGCATAGCCGACGTCCCCGATATGGTTACCGGGAACAGCCTGCTCGATGGCAGCCTTTAGGCAATCGTGCGTAACCTCGCACAGCGCCTTGGCCTCGGGCGTGGGGGTGCCGACGAAAAACGTCCAGGCGTTATCGCCGACCCAACCATCAACGACAGCTCCCGTATCGATGGAGATGATATCGCCATCGCGCAGGATCATGTCGGGGTTGGGAATACCGTGGACCACGGCATCGTTGATCGATGCGCAAATGGTCCCCGGGAACCCGCCGTAACCCTTAAAGGCAGGGGTGCCGCCATGCATGCGGATAATCTGCTCCGCAAGCTGATCGAGTTCGAAGGTCGACACGCCGGGGCGAACCATGGCTCCAACGTGGCGGAGCGCCATCTTAGATAGCGCTCCTGCCTTCTTCATCTGCTCAATTTGCGTTGCAGACTTAATCTTGATCATAGACCGAGAGCCTCTTTGACATCCCCGTACACGGTCTCGCGAGCCTGGTCACCGTTGACCGACTTGAGCAGACCCTGGCCACGATAGTAGTCGACGAGCGGGCTCGTGGACTTCTCGTAGACGTCGAGACGGTTCTTGATGGTCTCGGGCTTGTCGTCGTCGCGCTGATACATCTCGCCGCCGCACTTGGGGCAGGTGGCATCGGCAGCGGTGCCGGTGTAACCGCAGGCACGGCAGGTGCGACGCGAAGACAGACGATCGATGATGACCTCGGGGGCCACGTCGACCAGAAGGGCGCAGTCGATCTCGCGACCCATAGCGGAGAGCTCGGAATCGAGCGTTACGGCCTGGGCGGTGTTGCGCGGGAAGCCGTCGAGGATGAAGCCCTGCTGGGCGTCATCGGCGGCAAGGCGCTCCTTGACAAGGTCGATCACGAGCTGGTCGGGAACGAGCTCGCCAGCGTCCATGTACTTCTTAGCCTGAATACCAAGCTCGGTGCCACCCTTGACGGCAGCACGCAGCAGGTCGCCCGTGGAAATGTGGGCGACTGTCTCTTATACACATCTCCGAGCCCACGAG
>CABSMN010000042.1 GCA_902478765.1 uncultured Collinsella sp. | reverse complement strand
TCTACACTTCTAGCTTCGTCGGCAGCGTCAGATGTGTATAAGAGACAGGACGTAACCTGCTCAACCAGAAGGTCGAAAAGGCGGGCGGCATCGACTTTTCCATGCCGCTGGCGCTCGGCTATACGGGCCTTTCGGATGCGGTGCTCAAGAAGTATATCGAGGACAGCGCGGCACTGTGGGCTGGCCACACCGAGGGCGAACTGCCCGTTCACACCATCGGCGCCACCATCGGCACCCATGTAGGCCCCGGCGCCGTAGCCGTAGCCTTCTTCCAGCCCGTTAACTAGCCCACCTGCCAAAACCACCACAAAGGGGACAGGCACCTTTGTGGTGGTTTATGCTATTCCGGGTGGAAGGGAGCGAGCAATGGCGTCTGAGGGCTTTTTTGAGCGGGTGTACGAGGTGGTCGAGCAGATTCCCGAGGGGATGGTCGCCACGTATGGTCAGGTGGCGCTGCTTGCTGGACGTCCACGAAGTGCGCGGTACGTGGGGTATGCCCTGCATGGCAATCCGCGCCCCGGCGAGATTCCCTGTCACCGCGTGGTGTTTGCCGATGGCCGCATATGCGATGGTTTTGCTTTTGGCGGTCCCGATGCTCAACGTGAGCTTTTGCTAGGGGAGGGTGTGGCGTTTAAGGACGACATGCACGTCGACTTGGCCGCCTGTCGCTGGCCTGCAGGGCTCTAGCGGCTCTGCCGTGGCTTAAACCACCACAAAGGTGCCTATCCCCTTTGTGGTGGTTTTGGCAGGTTTACCGAGGTTAACTTATGGAGAAGGTATGGCGGCGCGGTTTGTCGCAGCAAAGTAAACCACGGTGAACTATATTGTTTTCAGCAACGGAGCAGGCAATAGGCGATGAAAAAGCCTGCCCTGTTGAGTTTGATTCGCATTCCTCCCCTCTGTGCGATTCAACGGTGTACTTCGGGAACAGGCCCGCTGGCAACTATCTGCCAGCGGGCCTGTTCCTGTTTCGGTGAGGATTCAGCCTCACCGTCTATGTTGTGCGAAGGCGCTTTGCCTAGTACACCATGCCCATGGCGTCCTGAACCTCGGCCAGGGTCTGCTCGGCAATCTCGTTGGCGCGACGGTTGCCCTCGTGCAGCACGTCCTTCACATAGTCCAGATCGTTCTCATAGCGCTGACGACGCTCGCGGATCGGCGCGAAGTACTCGTTGACGGCCTCGGTCACGTACTTCTTGAGCTGGCCGGAGCCGCCCATGCCAATCTCCTCGGCAATCTCGACCTCGGAACGGCCGGTGCAGATGGCGGCGGTTGAAAGCAGGCCGGACACGCCGGGGCGATTCTCGGGATCGAACGTGATCATGCGCTCGGAGTCGGTCTGGCTCTTCTTGATGCGCTTGGCCGTCTCCTCGGCGGTCATCGAGATGTTGATGGCGTTGCCGTAGCTCTTGCTCATCTTGCGCCCGTCCAGGCCGGGCAGCAGCGGGGTCTCGGACAGCAGCGCGTCGACCTCGGGGAACACCTTGCCGTAGCGGTTGTTAAAGCGGCGGGCGATGGTGCGGGTGAGCTCGATGTGCGGCAGCTGGTCGCGACCGACGGGCACCACATTGCCCTTGCAGAACAGGATGTCGCAGGCCTGGTGCACCGGGTAGGTGAGCAGAAGGCCGGTGAGCTCGTGGCCCGAGGCCTCCATCTCGGCCTTGACCGTGGGGTTGCGCGCCAGCTCGGCCTCGGAGACCAGCGACAGGAACGGCAGCATGAGCTGGTTTGCGGCGGGTACGGCGGAGTGCGCGTAGATCATGGTCTTGTCGGGGTCGATGCCGCAGGCAAGGTAGTCCATGACCATGTTGTACACGTTGTCCTGGATGTGCTCGGTCGTATCGCGGTCAGTGATGACTTGGTAGTCGGCGATGAGCACGTTGGTCTTGGCGCCCATGTTCTGCAGCTCAACACGGCCCTTGAGGGTGCCGAAGTAGTGACCCAGGTGCAGACGGCCGGTGGGGCGGTCGCCGGTGAGCATGGTGAACTTCTCGGGCGTTTTGGCCAGGCCCTCGCGAATGGCGTTGCTCTTTTGCAGCGCGACTTCGTAGCTGTTCTCGTTTGGCATGATTGCTCCTAACGTATGTTCATGGGTCAAGATGATAACGCGTTTATTGGAGGGGCGGGTCGTAAGTAGGCGAGGGACGGGAGAGCGGCGGCTTGTGCGATGGGCGCGGCGTGGCTGCACGTTTGGCCGGCGGCGTCTGGACGCATCCTCGGCAGCTTACCCTAGCGCCTGTGGTGGCGCTCCTCCTTGCGTTCTTCTGCTGCCTGCTCCTCTTGCTTAAAGGCGGGATCGTCGGGGGTGACGAGCTCGTCCTCGTGCGTGCGCTTGTTGTAATGGTGACGCAACACGGGCTCAAACAGATGTAGATGCTTGGCAAAGGCCGCCGAGCCAATGGCGAGCACGGTAAAGATGAGCACGCGCATGGGCACCTCGACCTGGTTGATCGCGGCGGCGCCGGCCGAAAGCATAATGCACCAGGCATAGATGAGCAGCACAGCCTGCTTTTGGTTGTAGCCCTCTTGGATCAGGCGGTGGTGGATGTGGCCCTTGTCGGCCTGCCCGATGCTAATGTGGGCGCGCTTGCGGCGCACGATGGCGCTAAACGTGTCGATGATGGGCACGCCGGCAACGATGAGCGGGATGATAAGCGAGGTGAGTGCGGCGGTGCGGCTCACGTTGAGCAGCGAGATGGAGCCCAGTGCAAAGCCCAGAAGCAACGACCCCGAGTCGCCCAAGAAGATGCTTGCGGGGTTGAAGTTGTAGCGCAAAAAGGCCAGACAGGCGCCAAAGAGCGCAATGGAGAGCGCAGCGGCGTCGATACGGCCCGAGAGAACGGCCATCGAAAACATGGTGAACGAGGCGATGCCGCAGATGCCCGTGGCCAAGCCGTCGAGGCCGTCGATGAGGTTAATGATGTTGGTGAATGCCACCAGATAGATCACGGTGATGGGGTAGGCGAGCCATCCGAGCATGATCTCGCCGGGGGCAAACGGGTTGACGATGACGCCGATCCGCAGGCCGCCGATACAGGCGATAAGCGCGGCGAGGACCTGTCCGGCTAGCTTTTGCTTGGGCTTGAGCTGGAAGACGTCGTCGATAGCGCCGGTCGCAAAGATGACGGTAAAAGAAAGCGCAAGTATGGGGTAGCTGATGTGCAGACGGGGGTGGGGCACCAGGACGGGCGGCCAGCCTAGGTGCCAGGTGCCTAGGATTTGCACAATACAGGCAACGACCAGGCCCAAAAACACCGCCGTTCCGCCCAAACGCGGGATGGGCTTGGTGTTGATGCGGCGCTTAGAAGGATAGTCGACGGCGTCGAGCTTAATTGCCAGGCGCTTGACCAGGGGCACCGTGAGGAAGGTCGTGATAAAGGCCGCCGCTGCCACGCATAGATACGGTATGTAGCTCGGGGATGAAGCCATGAATCTAAAAACCGCCAAGCGTCGAAGGAAAAGGTCAAAGGTTGCTAAGCGCAAAGGGCATAGCCGAACCATGATACTCGACCAAGGGGGGTGCATGGAATTGCACGCAGCGATAATCACGCGCTTACCAGATATTGGGATGTTGTCGATGGACTGTTGGGATGCCGGTGGGGATCCATATGGACTGTAATGGCGATTTTCGGCAAAAGAAAACCACCCCCCACGTTACGAAAATGAACCCACCTAAAACAGGTGGGTGCCCTCATCGACTGTTCCAGCGTCCTTAACAACGAAGGATACCTGTACTAGGTACGACTGTGTGGGCTCCCTAAATAAACGCGACGGTTCACCCAGTTGCTCCGCGGGGGGCGGAATACCTACATCATAAAGCGGCACTTTATCGATTCCAGTCTTGACATTACAAAAATCGTGTCGGACGATTACGGCGCCTTGGGCTCGAGCCGTCTGTGCGGTTGGTCCCTTTACGTTTGAGCTGCTGAATCGTTGTTTTGGAGCATGTTTTTATGCCGACGCCGTTGACCGAACTTTTTTCGCCCGCCTGCCATTTGTGTCCGCGCCGTTGCGGTGCGGTGCGCGACGAGGGTGCGCACGGCGTATGCGGTGCCGATGACACGCTCAAGGTGGCCCGCGCGGCGCTTCATATGTGGGAGGAGCCGCCTATCTCGGGCGAGGCCGGTTCGGGCACGATCTTCTTTAGCGGCTGCTCGCTCAAATGTATCTATTGCCAGAACCACGAGATCTCGACGGGCAATTTCGGGCTTGAGATTTCGCCCGAGCGCCTGGTCGAGATTATGCTGGAGCTGCAGGACCAAGGTGCCAATAACATCAATCTGGTGACGGCGACGCATTATGCTCACCTGCTGCCGGCCGCGATTGCCGCAGCTCGGGAGCGCGGACTGGTCATTCCAATCGTCTACAACACGAGCGGTTATGAGCGTGCGAGTGCCGTGGCGGCGCTCGGCGATTTGGTCGACGTGTGGCTTACCGACTTTAAGTATGCCAATGCGGCGCTTGCGCAGTCACTCTCTCATATTAAGGACTACCCGCGCGTGGCTGTGTCGGGTCTGGCCCAGATGGCGCGCGAAATTGAGCGCCGCGGGGGAGAGCTGGTAGACGGGGACGGGCTCATGAAGCGCGGCATAATCGTGCGTCATCTGGTGCTGCCGGGGCATGCGGACGATTCGTGCCGCGTGTTGGACCTGGTGCGGCAGACGGTGGGCGACGTGCCGATCTCGGTCATGAACCAGTACACGCCCAATGCCCTCATGCGCGAACAAGGCGGCGACCTGGCGCGCGCCGTGACGCGCGAGGAGTACGAGCAGGTGCTCGACCATGCCGACGACCTGGGCTTTACGACGATGTTTTGGCAAGAAGGCGGAGCGGTAGACGAGAGCTTCACCCCGGCGTTCGACACCACCGGCGTCCTCACCAGCGCAAAGTAGTGCGCTCGCCGATGATTTTTCTGGGACGGGGATTAAAAAAACATCGAGAGGATCGCCTGCTCGAAAAGTTGTCAAAATAGCCGCGTCCCAAAAAGACTGGGTATTGGGCGTTGACAGTTGGCGAGCCGTAGGTAAAATATCGACTTGTCTTGGGGACGTAGCTCAGTTGGGAGAGCGCTGCCGTCGCATGGCAGAGGCCGAGGGTTCGACTCCCTTCGTCTCCACCCTTGGATTTGATAAGCCGCTGACATTGTGTCGGCGGCTTTTTTTAAAAGAAAGGGCTGTACCATGGCCAAGCTTGAGTCCCAACCACTGTCTGCCGAGGAACGCGCCGAGTTGGAAGAGCTCCGCGCCGAGAAAGCTCGTCGCGAGGCCCAGGAAGAGGCACGCCGCGAGCGTGAGGAGCTGGCCGCCCTGCGTGCCGAGCGTGCGAAGGCCGAGGAGGCCGCCGCGAACGTCGCCCCCGCGCCCAAGCCCGCCGCCGCGAAGCCCGCGCCCACCGCACCTAAACCTCAGCCTAAAAAGGTCGCTCGTTCCATGTCCGTCGAGCCCAAGCCGAGCCGTGACGAGATGACCTTTGCCCAGCGCATGGTTACCTCCAAGGAGCCTACGGGCGAGAACGAGATCCCTGGCATGGCGCCGGCTCAAAAAATCATCATTGTCCTTGCCCTCATCGCGTTTGTCATCTTTATGGGCTACACGATCCTGACCAGCATGGGCCTGCTCTAGCCCATTCGCGCTGGGTGCCATGCCCGAACACTCTGCCCTTTTCCAACCCTCAACCTCTGCACAACGCATCCGAAAGGTCGCCCCATGGCTTTGACCGACATCTCGCATCCCACCGACATTGCAATGCTCACCGATCTGTACGAGCTCACTATGGCCCAGGGCCTGTGGGAGAGCGGCAAGGCCAATGAGCAGGGTTGTTTTACCGCGTTTTACCGCGACCATCCTTTTGGCAGCGCCTATGCCGTCATGTGCGGCACCGCCGAGCTGCCCGAGCTGGTCGAGAATCTGCGCTTTACGCCCGAGGACATCGACTACCTCGCCTCGCTCCAGGCCCCGGCCGGCGGCGCGATGTTCAAGCCTGGATTCCTCGACTACCTGCGCGATTTTCGTGCGCATGTAAACATCGACGCCGTGCCCGAGGGCGAGCTCGTCTTTCCGCGCGAGCCCATGGTTCGCGTCACCGGCCCCGCGCTGGAGTGCCAGCTGCTTGAGACGGCGCTGCTCAACATCGTTGGGTTCCAGACGCTTGTCGCCACCAAGACGGCGCGCGTGGTGCTGGCGGCGGACGGCCGTCCCGTTGCCGAGTTTGGCCTGCGCCGCGCTCAGGGTCCCGATGGCGGCTTGGCCGTCGCGCGCGCGAGCTACGTTGCCGGCTGCTCCTCTACGTCCAATGTGCTCGCCGGCCGCCGCTACGGTATTCCCGTCTTTGGCACGCATGCGCACAGCTGGGTGATGAGCTTCGATTCCGAGCTCGAGGCCTTCCGCGCCTTTGCCAAGTCGAGCCCCAAGAACTGTACGCTGCTCATCGACACCTATGACGTGCGCGAGGGCTGTGAACATGCCATTACGGTTGCCAAGGAGATGGAAGCGGTGGGCGAGCGCCTGTCGGCCATTCGCATCGACTCCGGCGACCTCGCCAAGCTCTCCAAGTATGTGCGCGGCCGTTTTGATGCCGAGGGCCTGCCCTATGTGGGGATCTCGGTTTCTAACGATTTGGATGAGTACACGATTCAGTCGCTGCTCGACCAGGGCGCGCCCATCGACAGCTTTGGCGTGGGTACCAAGCTTGCGACCTGCTATGACCAGCCGGCGCTGGGCGGCGTGTACAAGCTTTCCGCCCGCCGTGCGAGCGAGGCAGATCCATGGACGCCGGTGGTCAAGCTCTCTGAGCAGCCATACAAGCGCACGATCCCGGGTGTGCAACGCGTGCGCCGTTATTACGACGGCTTTGGCGGCCCGGTCTGCGACATGATCTACGACGAGGACCATCTGGCGGGGGAGGGCGCCGCGCGCGGCAATACCCTTGTGGCCGTGAACGATGCCGCCCTGGTGACCGACGTGTCCGAACTCGAGTATCGCGAGCTGCTGGTGCCGATCGTGCGCGATGGCAGTGCGGTGGCTCCGCGTGAGAGCATCCAGGACGCGCGCGAGCGCTGTGCTTGGGCGCTCGACCATCTGGACGCAGCTTTCAAGCGCTTCCTGTACCCGCAGACCTATGTGGTGGGTATGGAGCAGGGCCTGGCTCAGGTGCGCGACGAGCTCGTGCGTAAGAACATGGCCGCGGCCTCTGCCTTTCCCTGGGCTCACTAATTCCTTGGGCGGTAGGGGCGAGTCACGCTTCCCTGGCCGCCGGCTCGGCCGTTCGCTGAACAGTTGATTGGTTTGACGTATGACGACTTCTTATAAAACGATGGTGGTAAAGATCGGTTCGTCCACGGTGGTGGGCGCCGACGGCAAGGTCAACCGCGCCTTTATCGGCGGGCTTGCCGACCAGGCCGCAGCGCTGCGCGAGCTTGGCTGGCGCCTGATCGTGGTGAGCTCGGGCGCCATTGCCTGCGGCTATCCCGTGCTGGGCTTCGACCGTAAGCCGGTCGGCGACCTGCCGAGCCTGCAGGCCTGCGCCTCGGCCGGTCAGTGCATCATCTCGTCGGCCTACGACGAGGAGTTCCATGCGCGCGACCTGCTCACCTCGCTCGTGCTGCTCACGCGTCACGACACGGCGCGCCGCACGTCCTACCTGCACGCGCGCGACGCCCTGCTTCGCCTGGTGGAGCTCGGCGTGGTGCCGGTCGTCAACGAGAACGATACCGTCACCGTCGATGAGATCAAGTTTGGCGACAACGACACGCTGGCGGCGCTTGTGAGCTGCCTGGTTTCTGCCGATCTGTGCGTGACGCTCTCGGACATCGATGGCCTCTACACCGCCAATCCGCACGAGGATCCCACGGCCGAGTTCGTCCCGGTCGTGCATAAGATCGACGCCAAGATCATCGCCTCGGCGGGCGATTCTTCCACATCGGTGGGCACGGGCGGCATGATCACCAAGATCCGCGCGAGCCGCATTCTCATGACGGCGGGCATTCAGAGCTGTCTCTTATACACATCTCCGAGCCCACGAGACTACGCTGCATCT
>CABSMN010000041.1 GCA_902478765.1 uncultured Collinsella sp. | reverse complement strand
GCTTCGTCGGCAGCGTCAGATGTGTATAAGAGACAGTGCCCGCTGTGCGCGCCGATGCGCTGGCACGCTTGTGGCGCCTGACGCCGGAGCAGCGCGAACGCTTCGACGTTGCCCTGGACCGCTGGCTCAAGTCGGCTGTTCGTGCCGACCTGCTCGCGTGGCCGTGCGTTCGCGCCGAGGTGCCGTTCTTTTCGCTGGGCTGTGAGGACAAGGACATTGCCCGCTACGGTGCATATGCCGAGGGCGCCATCGACGCTTTGGCAACCGACCCGGCCGATCCGTCGCGCGCGCTGGTCATCGACTACAAGACGGGCGGCACACCGGACGAGACGCCGGATCAGCTGCAGGAGAAGCACGCCCTGCAGGCGCGCGTCTACGCTGATGTTCTGCACAAGGCGGGCTTTGAGGCCGTGACCGTCAAGTTCGTCCGCGCGGAGCAGCCGGATCCAACCATCTTCGTCAAACCCGCCGAACCTCAAGTAGTCACCTACAACCTTTAGCCACCTCAGGCTTTATGGTGCTATTTGGTTGGTTTTCGGCCGTAAGGCCCTCAATCGTCCAAATGGCACCGCAACGCATGGGAGAGCCTGGGGCGGTACAATGGCTCGAACGGTTCAAGCGAATAAGGAGCCATCATGCAGCTCACCAAAACGCTTAAGGTGACGCCGGAGGAGCTTTTTGACGCTCTGGCGGGGTCCATCATGCAGGATATCGAGAACGCCACGGGCAAACGTCCTAGCCGCAATAAGCTCAACGGCTATAAGTACGAGAAGCGTCCATACCGCAAAAGGCAAGACCAAGGGCACGGCGATCAAGGTTAAGATCAAGCACTTTGACTACCCGTGCCTCTATGAGGTCTGTTTTCAGTATGCGGCGGGCATCAATACCATGCGCTATGAGGCTGCACCTGCTGGCGATGGTGCTTGCGAGCTCACCTATACCGAGGATTTTCAGGGTGCGGGTGGCAACACGTCTGGCATGCGCGGCAAGCTCGGCCTCTTCTTCTACGAGCGCAAGCTCAAGAGCCGCGCCAACCAGACGATTGATCAAATCGTCAAATACATCGAGGGTGAGCGCCGCGTAAAGGCTAATCCCGCCTTCGCCGATGATACTGCCGAAAACGCTTCGGATGTATTCCATTGATACCCTGTGCAAAAGCTTTACCGCTCTTCACATCAACTGTGAACACTTCAGGCTTCGAGTCAGTAGCGAGCGGCCCGGCAAAATTAGTTGATGGAAGTGCCAAATGAATAAGAATGCCGCTACGCAACTGCACATCTATTCCGCCTTTTTCGTTCTCGCGGGATTTGTTTTAAATCGGGGAGTGTTTCTACTTTTCCTTGCGGATAAAGGAATGTCTGTCACGGAAATCGCGCTTTATCAAGCCCTGTACAACATTGCAACGGTCGTCCTCGAGCTGCCAACAGGGCTGGTAGGCGATTTCTTTGGAAAGAAGTTCTCGATTCAAGTGGGCGTTCTGCTTCTTTTCTTCCATACGGCTGGCATGCTGTTACTCTCAGGCCCCTTTCTCGTCGCGCTTTCCCTTGTTGAGGCACTCGCCTACTCCCTTCAATCGGGATCCGAACAAGCACTTTTATATGAAATTGCCCGAAATGCCGGTCAAGGAGAGCGCTTCCTCACCATCAACGCTCGGCTGCTTGCCGCGCAATCAATCGCGACGGGAGTGGCAATCGTACTTGGATCATTCATTGCCCAAGTATCTTGGAGTGCCCTCTACGTATGCGTTTCCGTTTTCTATCTCCTGCAGCTTTTCCTTCTGTATCCCATTGAGAGGATGGAAACGACCCATTCCAAAAACTCTGGGGAGGAAAGGTTTGACGTAGCCAAGATCTTCAGACGCGAAACCTGGTGCATTGGAGAATCCGCTTTTGCGGTATTGCTTCTTCTAGTCGGCACAAGCATGCTCGATGGATTCTATGGGAGTTATTACAACTTGAATCAGTTGGTATTCGACGCATTTGATGCTCCCGTCTCCATAATAGGAATCTTTTTCGGTGCATCCTATGCAGTAAATGCGACGGCCTACATTGCAGCAGATTTCTTCTCATCGCGTTTCGGGAAAAGAAATACCATGCTCGGCTCGATGTTAATCGAGGCCGGTCTTTTCATGATTCTTCCGTGGTTCGCTTCAAATCCGCTGTGTTTGTTTGGCCTTAGCATGGTGCTTTGTTTTCTCCCGGAAGTGGTGTACATCACTTCGGAAAACTTAATCCAAGACGCGATAGCGGATGATCTCCGCGCGACGATCCTTTCCGTCGCGTCTCTGGTAAGGGCCCTCTTTTCTGCAATGTTTTTCTCCATATTTGGATATGTGTTGGGGTTATATCCCATTCAGATAGCGCTCGGTGTTATTGGCGCAATCGCGATAGCAATTACCGCCGTTGTTTCTTTAAAAATGGTAGGAATACATGTCTCCAAGAATTGATATATCGATTGACGAGCTGCCCGAAGCGTCGAGCCTTCTTGATGGACATGACTATTCGTCACAAATCATTCAGCGTATCGCCGGGGTTTCAGTAATACTCGATATATCTGGATGCCCTCATTCCCCTTTTTGAAGGTCCCAAAAAGACTACCGTGTGGGTTTGGCTAGGTTCGGGTGCTGTCCGCGCCGTGGGGTAAAATCGTTCAGTCAGAACACGAACCCGCATCGGAGCTCATCACATGGCATTCGTCCATCTGCACAACCACACCGTCTTTTCCATGCTCGACGGCGCAACCCGTATCCAGGATATGGTCAACCGCGCCGTTGAGCTGGGCATGCCCGCCGTCGCCATTACCGACCACGGCTACATGTATGGCGTGCCCGATCTGGCGCTGGCCTGTGACGCCGTTAACCACAACACGCCCGAGTACAAAACCTGGAGCCACGACAAGGCCTTCTTGGAAAAGGACCGTCGCGACGAGCTGGTGGAGCCCGATCCCGAGGCAAACCCGCGCGAGCATGCCCAGTATGTGAAGGACATGGCCATGTGGGACGAGAAGGGCAACATCGACGAGCTCAAGCCGCCTCTGGTCATCAAGCCCATCTTTGGCTGCGAGGTTTACTTTACGCCGGACGAGACGCTCGCCCGCGACCATAAGCCCGAGCTTTATCACATGATCCTTCTGGCCAAGGACCAGGAGGGCTACGTCAACCTGATGCAGACGGTTTCCGAGGCCGCCGTGCAGGGCTTTTACTACAAGCCCCGCGTGACGCTCGACAACCTGCGCCGCCATGCCAAGGGCATGATCTGCACGAGCGCCTGCATCGCGGGCATCATTCCCAAATACATCGACCGCGGTGACATGGAGGGCGCCATCAAGTGGGCCGAGACCTTCCGCGATACCTTCGAACCCGGCGACTTTTATATCGAGATCCAGGAACACGGCATCACCACCGACAACGGCCTGACCGACGAGCAGATGGACCGCACGCTCATCGATATCGCCAAGCAGGTGGGCGTCAAAGTCATTGCCACCAACGACTTCCACTACCTGCGCCGCGAGGACGCGCCGGTGCAGGACGTCATCATGTGCATTGGCATGAACGCCAAGGTCGACGACCCCAACCGCATGCGCATGACCGGCTCGGAGTTTTATATGAAGACCGAGGAGGAGATGCGGGCGATGTTCCCGTATTGCCCCGAGGCCTGCGACAACACGCTCGAGATCGCCGACAAGTGCTACGTCGAGCTCGACTGGGACTCCATCATCCTGCCGCGCTTCCCGTTGCTCGATCCCGGCGAGACGCACGAGAGCCAGTTCCGCCGCGAGTGCGAGAAGGGCCTGCGCCAGCACTATGGTGACGACTGGGCCACGCGCGAGATCGGTGGCGTCAACATCAAAGAGCGCTTTGAGTACGAATACAAGGTCATTTGCGACAAGGGCTTTGCCGCCTACTTCCTCATCGTCGCCGAGTACGTGCAATGGGCCAAGGACAACGGCATCGGCGTCGGCCCCGGCCGTGGCTCGGCCGCCGGCGCTATCGTCGCCTACGCCATGAACATCACCGCGTTCGACCCGCTCGAGAACGGCCTGATGTTCGAGAGGTTCCTGTCCCCGCAGCGTACCGAGATGCCCGATATCGATATGGACTTCGACGATGAGCGGCGCCTCGAGGTCGTGGAGCACGTTCGCCAGCTCTACGGCCCCGAGAAGGTCACCCACGTCATCACCTACTCGACCATTAAGGCCAAGCAGGCCATCAACGATGCCGCGCGCGTTCTGGACTACCCGGTCTACATGGGCCAGCGCCTGTCCAAGATGGTCTCGAGCGACCCCAAGGTCAAGCTCAAGCAGGTACTCGAAAAACAACCCGGCAAAGAGGATCTGTTTAACCCCGACTTTGCCGAGGCCTATAAAAAGGACGACGACGCCCGCCGCATCATCGACACGGCGCTCTCGATTGAGGGCCTCACCCGTGGCGAGGGCGTGCACGCGTGCGCCGTTCTGATCTGCCGCGACCCCGTCAACGAACATGTGCCCACCAAGCTCGACACCAAGGGCGGCGTCGAGATTACCCAGTACGAGGGCCATACCGTTGCCGACATGGGCCTGCTCAAGATGGACTTCTTGGGCCTGCGCACGCTGACGGTTATCTCCAAGGCCAAGGCAAACATCAAAAAGAACTTCGGTATCGACATCAAAGAGGAAGAGATCCCCTTTGACGATCCCGAGATCTTTAAGCTCATGGGCTCCGGTCACACTGCCGGCGTCTTCCAGGTCGAGTCCGCCGGCATGACGGCCACGATCAAGAACATGAAGCCCACCGAGTACAAGCACGTCGTAGCATTGATCGCCCTGTACCGCCCGGGCCCGCTGGGCGCCGGCATGGTCTCGTCCTACATCAACCGTATGAACGGCAAGGAGCCGGCCGTCTCCTACGACGACCGCCTGGACGACATCCTGGGCGAAACCTACGGCACCATGGTCTACCAGGAGCAGGTTATGCTCATCTCCGTCGAGATGTGCGGCTTCTCCAAGGGCGAATCGGACTCGCGTATCCGTAAACCCGTGGCTAAGAAAAAGATCAAGCTGCTCACGTCGACGGTGCTGCACTGGGAGGATGGCTCGGACGAGACCACCTACGACCACTGGATGAACGGCGCTATCAAGAACAACTACACGCGCGAGGTCGCCCAGAAGATTTGGGACGATGTTCTCGAGTTCGCATCTTACGCCTTTAACAAGTCGCACTCCGCCGGCTACGCCATCCTGGTTATGCAGACGGCGTGGCTCAAGGCGCACTATCCGCACGAGTACATGGCGGCCGTTCTGACGTCCTACACGGGCAAGACCGACAAGATCGTGCACTACGTCTCGGCATGCCGTCACGACGGCATCCCCGTGCTGTCGCCAGATGTCAACGAGTCGGGTACCGAGTTCACGGCTACCAAGGAGGGCGTGCGCTTTGGTCTGGCCGGCATCCGCGGCGTGGGCACCGGTGTGGCACAGGCGATTATCGCCGAGCGCGAGGCGGGCGGCCCGTTTAAGACGCTGCACGACTTTGTCGAGCGCGTGGACTCGAGCCAGGCCAACCGTCGCGTAATCGAATCGCTGATCAAGGCAGGCGCCTTCGACTCCACGGGGTATCCGCGTCGTCAGATGATGCACTTTGTGGACAAGAACAACCCCGAGAACATCATCGATGCCGCGGTAAAGCGCCAGAAGGATCGCGCGAGCGGGCAGACGTCGTTCTTCGATATGTTTGGCGACGTTGAGGGCTCGGGCTTCGAGGTCAGCGTGCCCGATCCGGACGGCCAGGAATGGGACCGACACCTCAAGCTGAGCCAGGAGAAAGAGGTTCTGGGCATCTATGTCTCGGACCACCCGCTGCGCCCGTTTGAGTATGCACTAGCCAAGGCGCGCGACTTCTCGTTCTCGCAGATCGATACCGGCTACGAAGTTCAGAATCCTACGGGCGGCACCATCAACCAGGAAATTCCCGAGGGCAAGGCGCTGTGGTGGGCCGGCATGGTCTCGAGCGTGTCCAAGCGCGTGACCAAAAACGGTGACCCCATGGGCATCGTGCAGCTCGAGGACATGGAAGGCGAGGCCACCGTCGTCGTGTTCCCCAAGACCTATAAAGAGGCCGAGGGGTACCTGTACGGCGAGGTCGATCCCGAGACCGGCGCGCAGCTGTCCGATGCCTTTGTGCGCATTAAGGGCAAGCTCGAGCGCTCGGACCGCGGCGACCAGATCATCGCGCAGGAGATCGTGCCGCTCGAGCTCAACGAGGAGAACAACAAGCCCAAGGTGTTTGAGGTCATGGTGCCCAACAGCCGCTTTAGCCAGGGCAATATGGCGCGCCTGGCCACGGTGCTCACCGCTAACCCGGGCGGCGACCGTGTGGAGATCTTTATCGAGCAGGTGGACGGGCGCGTGCTGCGTGCCGAGGTACCTGCCAAGGTCAACGCGCGTTCGATTCCGCTGCTGGCCGAGGCCAAGGCCATTGTGGGTAACCAGGGCCGCGTGACGGTGATCTAAGCTACCCCGGGTGAGATTGGAGGAAGTGATGGCGCAGGGGACGTTTGTGCAGGCGCTTCGCAAAGAGGCGGCGTTGAGCGGCACCTTTATGAAGGGGCGTTCGCTCATGCTCAACGGTGCCGTGCTGTCGATTGAGGACAGCGGCTCGCGCTTCTCCAAAAACGTGACGATTGAGGGGTCGGTGCGCGGCTCGCGCGGCGACCTGTACAAGACGCACGTGGCGCTCGACATGGACGAGCACGAGGTGATCGACTACGACTGCGATTGCCCCGCCGCCTATCGTTACCCCGGTATGTGCAAGCACGCTATTGCCACGGCTCTGGCGTATTTGGATGCCAGCGGCGCCGAGCCCGTCGAAGGTTTGCGCACGCCGGTCCGCACGTTTACGGCGCAGCCGAAACAGCCCGCGCGCACCGCACCCAAAGCGCCGGCCGTCAATCCTAACTTTCCCTTTCCGGCGCCCGTCCCCACGAGCCCGAGCCTTGTGGCGGCGCTTTCCGATCTTTCGGACGCGCGCATGGATGAGCTGGCGAGCATGCGCCGCAAGCTTGCCGGTGCCGTTGATCCCGACGCCCCCAAAGCGGCGTTGGAGCCCTCGTTGGTGCCGTACTACAATCCGCTGTTCGCTGACCGCTTTAGCTGGGCGCTCGAGTTCCGCATTCGCTGTGGATCGGTCTCCTACGTGGTCAAGGACATCGACGGCATGGCCGATGCCTACGTGCGCGGCGGCACGTTCTCCTATGGCAAGAAGCTCACGTTTGTCCATTCACCTGAGGCCTTTGACGAAACATCGGCAAAGCTGCTCAACCTTGTTGTGACGACAGTTGCCTATCTCGATGACATCACAAGCTCGCGTTCGGCGTCGTACGACTTTGCCCGCAGTGGTTTTGTTGCCGAGCGTCAGTTGCCGCTGTCCGAGCATAGCATCGTATATGTGCTGGACCTGCTGCGCGGCCAGACCATCTCCTTTGAGCCCGCCTGGTCGCGGGGGATGACGACGCATCGCACCTACGACGTGGCGGTTGAGCTGTCTCCGCAAGGGGAGGACGAGGCATCCGCTAAGCGCCCACCGCTGCTTGCCGCCAAAATCGCGCCGGCGGCTGGTGGTAGCTATGACCTGCGCCTGCCCGCCGATATGTACTGCTTTGCGTCGGGCGATGCCGCCTACTTGGTTGACACGCGCCGCGCGCGCCGTACCGACGCTGCATTTGCTCAGCATGCCGCACCTTTTTTGTCGCGCTTGCTGCCGTGCCGCACGCCCGCCCATATTGCCGCCGAGCAGGTGGGTGAGTTCTGCCGTATGGCGCTGCCCATTTTGCGCGACTACACCGACCTCACCGCGCCCGCCGCGCTCGATACCGTGGCACCCGAGCCGAGCTTTGCTATGGCGATCGGCGTCGACGATGGGCTCGTGACCTGCAAAATTACGGTTACCTACGGCGATTGGTCGGCGGATCTCTTTAGCCTGGGCGCTCCGGGCAGTCCCTTCGAAGAGCAACGCCCCGGCGTGCCGCCCCGCGACGAGATAGCGGAGTTTCGCGTTATGGATACAGCGGCTCTGTACTTCGATTTCTACGAGGGCGGTCTGGCGTTTGAGGAGCGCGATGATGCCCACTTGTTCTGCCTGCTGACCGAGGGCCTGTCCGTCCTGTCCGAGCTGGGTGAGGTCATGCTC
>CABSMN010000040.1 GCA_902478765.1 uncultured Collinsella sp. | reverse complement strand
GCAGCGTAGTCTCGTGGGCTCGGAGATGTGTATAAGAGACAGGTTCATCGATCTGCTCCAGGCGCGAGGCGTACATGTTGTCCTCGACCTCGGCGTTACTCAGCGAGTCCTTCACCTTGGCGAGTTCGAGCGCCGCGTTATCGGCCGCACGCTGCACATCGCGTTGCTCACGCGTAAGCTGCGAAATCTGATTGTCGAGCGCCACGCGCCGCTCGTGGAGCTCAGCGGCGGCAGGACCGGCGGCGTCAACGTCGTCCTGGGCCTGCATGTGCGCGCCGGTCACTTCCTCAAGCTGGGCGCGCGCGTCCTCGAGCTCCTCGACCACGCGACGTCGCTGATGCTCGGAGCTCGAAATCTGTCCGCGCATGTCAGACAGGCGCGACACCATGTTGTGGCCCTTTTCCTCGAGCAGGCGCATGTCGGAGTTAATGCGGCCGACCACATCTTGCATATGACGGCGCTGCTCGCCTAGGTCGCCCACAAACAGGCCCTTTTCCTCGAGCATGACCTGAAGCTTCTCGAGCTCGCGCTCCTTTTCGCCCAAGCGGTACTGCGCAAGCTCAAGCTCGGCCGCGCCCTCTTTGGAGCGGCTCTCCAGGTCGTTCCACTGCGACTGCAGCGAACGCAGCTCGTCGACGGCCAGCATCTGCGTAAGCTCGTTCGCGCGCGAGGACAGCTCTTTGTACTTGCGCGCGCGATCGACCTGACGCTCCAGCGGTCGCAGCTGACGGGCGATCTCCTTATTGATGTCGCGGGCACGCGTCAGGTGCTCGTCCATCGACTTAATCTTTTTGAGCGCACGCTCCTTGCGGCGCTTGTGCTTGGAGATGCCGGCGGCCTCCTCGATGAGGGCGCGGCGCTCCTCGGGGCGGCTCTGCAAAATGGCGTCGAGCTTGCCCTGGCTAATAATAGAATGCGTATCCTTGCCCAGGCCCGAATCGTGCAGGATGTCCTGAATGTCCATCAGGCGGCACGGACTCGAGTTGATGAGGTACTCGCTTTCGCCCGAGCGATACATGCGACGGGTGATGGCGACCTCGTCAAAATCGACGGGCAGCATATGGTCCGAGTTATCGAGCACCAGCGTGACCTCGGCGACACCCACCGGCTTGCGCGCTGACGAGCCCGAGAAGATGACATCCTCCATGGCCTGGCCGCGCAGCTGCTTGGCGCTCTGCTCGCCCAGGACCCACAGAATCGAGTCAGAGATGTTCGATTTTCCCGAGCCGTTAGGACCGACGATGACGGTCAGGCCCGGCTCAAACGTCATATGGGCGCGGTCGGCAAACGACTTGAACCCTTTGAGCGTGAGGGACTTGAGATACACGGTTCCTCGCTTAAACAGGCTTCTTGTTCAGAATCACGCCGTTGGTGGTGTAACCCATGCGGTCGAGCGCTTCGAGCGCGGCGGCTCCCTCGGCTTCCTTCTTTGAGGAGCCGGAGCCGCGTCCCTGACGAATACCATCGATCAACACCACGGCGGTAAAGGTGGGCGCATGCGCCGGGCCCTCGGAGCCAACGAGCTTGTACGCCGGGGGTTCGTGACCGTCGGCTTGCACGCACTCCTGCAAAAACGACTTGGGGTTCGCGGGATGCTCGGCGCGCTCGGAAGCCAAATGCGGCTTAAGCGTACGATGGATAAACTCCACCGCAACGTCCCAGCCGGCATCCAGGTACAGTGCGCCCACGAGCGACTCATAGACGTTCTCGAGCGCCGAATGCAGGCCGCGCGCACCGGTACCGGTCTCGGAGGCACCAAAGATGATGATGTCGTCGATGCCCAGCTCGTGAGAAACCTCGGATAGCGTAGCGCCCGAGACAAGCGACACCTTCAGGCGCGTGAGCTTGCCCTCGTCAAACTCCGGATAGGACTCAAACAGGGAGCGTGCGACCACAGCACCCAAAATGGAATCGCCCAAGAACTCAAGGCGCTCATAGCTGGCAGAAACCGGCTGGCCCTCGACTGCCGAGGGATGCGTAAGGGCCGCGCGCAGCAGCACCTTGTCATTGAACTCATGGCCCAGAATCTCCTGGGCGCGCGTAAGTCGTTCGGATAAAGCCAAGACTTAGGCCTCCTTGGCAGCTTCGATAGCGTCGACGGCGTCGGCGACAGAGTTGAGCGAGAGCAGAGTCTCGTCATCGATCTCGAGGTTGAACTCGTCCTCGATAGCCGTAACCAGCTGCAGGCGCTCGAGCGAGTTGGCATCGAGGTCGTCAAAGGTGGTCTCATCGCTAATTTCGGCAACATCGACGCCCAGAACGTCAGCAGCGACCTCGGCGATCTTGTCGAAGATTTCGGAGCGGTCCATAGCGCTTCCTCTCATAGTGCATGAATACCAAAAGAATGGTACCGCCCGGGCGGTACCAAGACACGGTTCTGAGATTCTACCCCACGACGTGCGCCGCGAAGCACATAACAGCGCCCTAACTCGCTCTTATAAAACGATACCGTCCATAGAGTTGGCGACATTCTCGACCAGCCCGGCGCGCACGGCTTCGGCCGCCGCGAGCGTACCGTTTTTGACAGCCTCGACTGAGGTGGCGCCATGGCCGATCAGGACCACGCCGCGCAGGCCCAGAAGAATCGCGCCGCCCTTGGCGTCGCCAGAGAGCTTGGCCTTAATCTCGCGCATCTGCTTTTTGATGAGCAGCGCGGCAATCTTGGTGCCGAGCGAAGACATAAAGACACCCTTGAGCTCCTGCAGCAAAAACTTGGCAGCGCCCTCGGTGGCCTTGAGCGCAATATTGCCCGACATGCCATCGGCAACGATGACATCGAAGTTACCCGAGGTGATGTCCGTTCCCTCGCAGTTACCAACAAAGCCGGGAACGGCGGCTTTCATGGCCGGGAAGCAGGCCTTGGTAAAGTTGGAGCCCTTCTCGTCCTCGGTGCCGTTGGCAAGCAGGCCCACGCGGGGATGCTCGATACCCAGGACGACGCGGGCATAGGCGCTACCCATCTGAGCAAAACGCACCATATCGTCAACCTCGACATCAGGGTTGGCACCCATGTCGCACAACACCGTCAGACCGCCGGCGCGATTGGGCAGCGCATTGGTCAGACAGGGGCGCACCGGCTGCTTCTTGCCTTCGGCCTGATACCTAAACGGCGTCACGTAGGCTGTGGCAGCGGCCGTCATGGCGCCGGTGGAGCCGGCAGAGAAGAACGCATCCGCGTTGCCCTTCTTAATGGCGCGGCAAGAAAGCACGATCGACGACTTACGCTTGGTCATCACGGCGCGAATGGGATCGTCATCCATGGCGATAACGTCGGGCGCCTCAAGGGCCTCAACACGTGCGTGGGAAGCTGCAAAGGGATTGACGATTTCGGCGGGGCCAGCTGCCAAGACCTCGATATCGGGATCGGCGGCAAGCGCAGCCTCGATACCATCGAGAACGACCTGAGGTTTCTCGTCTCCGCCCACAACGTCTACACAAACGCGAACGATACTCATATACATGCTCCTTATACAAAAATGGCCGACTCATTGAGCCGGCCATTGTGGTTCCATTTGGAACGGCATCGCATCCAGAGTATACCGTTACTCGGTAACGATAACCTCGCGGTCCTTGTAGAAACCGCAGCTGGGGCACACGTGGTGCGGAAGCTTAACAGCGCCGCAACGGGGGCACGTGGACTGAGCCGCAGCCGAGATCTTCATGTTGGCGGAACGACGGGTGTGAGTGCGGATACGACCCTGCTTTTGTTTAGGTACGGGCATAGTGACCTTCCTTATGAACTATCCAGTGTGGCGATTACGCGCAAGTAGCGATACTACCACAGTTTTACTCATCAAGCTTGAGATTCTTCAATGCTGCAAATGGATTTTCCGTGGCAGCGGCCCATTCTGCCTCGGCCTGGGCGGCGCAATCGCATTGCTCGACGTTGAGATTGCAACCGCAAGTGGGGCACAGACCGCGACAATCGGGCTTGCAAAGCACCACAAACGGCGTGTCCATAACGACCGCGTCATTGATGGGCTCGCCCAGATCGACGATGCGGTCCTCACCCAGGAGCTCGTAGCCATCCTCGTAGGCCTCGGGATCCTCGGGCTCCTCAAAGAGGTAGAACTCCTCGATCTCGCCAGCGATATCAAACGAGGCGGGCTCCAGGCAACGGTCGCACTCGCCGGTGGCGTGCGCGCGGACCATGCCCGTGAGCAAGACACCGGTACCGGCATTGATAAAGACAACGTCGTAGTCGATGCCGCCCTGTAGCTGGTACTCCTTCTCGCCCACCGTGTAGGTGGCGACATCGACCTTACCGGTCAGCGGATACGAATCTCCAGGAAACTCGAGCTGCTCGGAAAGATCGACGGTAACGCTCGGGAACTCAGCCATTACCACTGACCATTCTGCTGGGCGGCACCCTCGTTGAGCTGCTGACGGCAACGGGTAACGGTGCCGGTCAGGCTCTTGAGGTTCTCCTCCAGGTGCGTAAAGACCTGCTCTGCGTAGTCCTCGGCGGCATAGCGCGTCTCGCGCTCGTACTGCTGGGCACGGTCGCGGATGTCGTCGGCCTGCTGCTGCGCAAGGCGGACGATCTCCTGCTCACCGGCAATGGTGAGGGCCTGCTGCTGAGCGTCGGCGATGATGGAATCGGCCTGGGCGGCGGCGGAAGCCATAAGCTCCTCGCGCTCCTTAAGGATACGGCGGGACTTCTGCCACTCCTCGGGATAGCTCATGCGGATCTCGTCGAGGATGTTGAAGAACACGTCGGCGTCGATGACCTTGAACTGAGCGTTCTTGCCGAAAGGCGGCTTGGCTTCCTCGATCAGCCCTTCGAGCTCATCGACCAAGCTGACGATCCTATCGCCAGGAAAATTCTCGCCCGGCATCCGGTCTCCTTTCATAGGTAACATATCATCGTGCTAGTTTACCACATGCCACCAGGCAATAAGAAACGTCACGAAAAGCGATGTTTGAGCGCTTCGACCACGTTGGGCGGGACAAACGTCGATACGTCACTACCGAGCGAGGCGATCTGGCGAACGACCGAGCTTGAGATATAGCCGTACTGCGGCGCGCTCATGACAAAGATGGACTCCAGCTCGTTATCCAAGCGATAGTTGAGGTCGGCCTGCTGCAGCTCGTACTCAAAGTCGGTCATGGCGCGCAGGCCCTTGACCACGGCCCCCGCCCCCTGCTCGCGAGCGAAGTCGACCAAGAGGCCGGTAAAGGGCAGGACCTCGACGCCGTCGATATCACCGAGCGCCTCGCGGGCCAGCGCCACGCGCTCATCGAGCGTAAACGTGGTGCCCACACCGTTTTTACCCTGCGACTCGGCAACAGCGACGATCACGCTGGGAAAGATGCGGCGGGCGCGGCGGATCACATCGATATGGCCAAACGTGATGGGATCGAAGGTGCCCGGGACGATCACGCGATTGATGGTGTCACTCATGGGCGTCCTCCGGGGATACTGCCTCGTCATTTTCGTTAGCATCAGTGCCGCCGTCCTTGCTATCGCCGGCCCAGCGCAGCAGGTCGACCGAGGTGATGCCGTAGCGCTTCTCGCGCACGGTCTCAAAGCCGGCCGGATGCGCGCCCACATCGGCGGCGGCATGCTCAAACAAGGCGTAAGCGGCAGACGCAAGCAGACCTTGCTGAGCCAGGTTCTGCAGCAGCTCCTCGACCGGCTCGGCACCAAAAGCATAGGGTGGGTCGAGTAGGACCAGATCAAAGGGGCCGCCCGGCACACGACCGCGCGAGGCACTCGCCAGCATGTCGCCCGTGACCACGCGCCAACGCGCACGGTCACGGCAGAGCGACTCGATATTCTTGGTAATGAGCCGCGCGGCGTTGCGATCGATCTCAAACGTCGTGAGCGAGCGGGCCCCACGAGAGAGCATCTCTAACCCTAAGGCACCGGAGCCGCCAAAGGCGTCCAGCACACGAACCTCGTCCAGATCGAAGTCGAATGCCGACATGACCATCGATGCGCACGACTCGCGCACGCGATCAGTCGTGGGGCGGGTGACATCGCGACCACGGGGCTCCTCGATCTTACGACCGCGCCATTCGCCGCCGATGATTCTCATCCTCCGCTGACCTCCTTAAAGATATGTCGATAACGCATGACGACCGCGTCGCGCAAGGGACGCGTCGCCACAGAGTCAAGGTTGCAAGCATACCGCAAGAGCTCGACCGCGTCCAAATGGGCCCATTCGATAAGGTCCTCATCGGCGTCCAGGTCCACAAAGCGCAAGGTCACGCCGCCATGCTGGCGGTACCCCAGGATTTCGCCCTCGTGGCGCAGACGCAGGTCCATCTGGGCGAGCGTAAAGCCATCCGAGGTTTTTTCGAGCGATTGCAGACGATCTTGCGCCGCCGACGCGCCGCCGTTGCCCTTGGAGTGCGTCATGACCAGGCACGTGCCCGACACGCTGCCGCGGCCCACGCGACCGCGTAGCTGATGCAGCGCCGCCAAGCCAAAGCGCTCACCGTTCTCGATGACCATGACGGTGGCGTTGGGCACGTCGACGCCCACCTCAACCACCGTAGTCGAGACGAGCACATCGATCTCGCCACGCTTAAAGGCATCGATAACCTGGTCCTTCTCCCCCGCTGGCATACGGCCGTGAAGGCGCTCGATGGCAAGACCCGGCAACGCCAGACGCAGGCGATCGAGCTCGGTCGCCGTATCGTGCAGCGGCACGGGGACGGTCACGCGGCCCTCATCATCGCGGTCAATACCGGGCACGTCTTCCAGTTCATCGGCCGAGTCACTCGGCTCCACGAGCGGGCAAATCACGTAGGCCTGCTGCCCCTTCTCGTGCGCCTCGCGAATGGCGCCATAGGCGAGGTCACGACTCGACTCGGTGAGCACGCGTGTCGTCACGCCAGCGCCAGGGACGGGCCGATGGCGGATGATACTCGTGTCCAGATCGCCGTAGACCGAAAGCGCCAGCGTACGCGGGATGGGCGTTGCCGTCATAACAAGCAGATCGGCACCGGGGCCCTTCGCGCGTAGGGCGCTGCGCTGGCCTACGCCAAAGCGGTGCTGCTCGTCGATGACAACAAGTGACAGATGCTTGAACGTGACATTGTCCGAAAGAACCGCGTGGGTGCCAAAGAGGACATCGAGCTCGCCGGACTGCAGCTGCTCATGGATACGCTCGCGCTCGGCCGCCGGCGTGGCACCCGTCAGAAGCGCCCAGGACATGCCAGCCTGAGAGAGCAGAGGGCCGGTCTTATCGGCATATTGGCGCGCCAGAACGCCCGTGGGCGCCATAACGCAGGCCTGCGTACCGCTATCGGCAGCCACAGCCAGCGCGCAGGCGGCAACGGCGGTCTTACCGGTACCGACATCGCCCAGCAGCAGGCGGTTCATCACGCGCCCGCCATCGCACATATCGCGCAGGATATCTTGGAACGCGGCCTCTTGCTCGTCGCTCAGCGAAAACGGCAGGGCTTGCTTGAGCGCGGCCAGGTGCTCGCCCGCGGTGTGGGCATAAGGCACCACATCGACCAGGCCGCCGTCGTTGCGCAGGCGCAGCGCCAGCTGCAGGTAGAGGCACTCCTCGTAGGCAAGCCGTGCGCGCGCGATATCGCGCTCAGCCATGCTCGAGGGAAAATGGATCGATCGAAGCGCACGGGCATTGCTCATCAGGCGGCGCTTGACGCGTAAGCGTGCGGGAATCGGATCGAAGGGATTGCCGACGACCTCGAGCGCGCCACTTACGATACGGCGCATCCATGCCTGACTCACGCCGTCACTCACGTAATGGACCGGCAGGATAGTGCCCGCGGCGCGCCCTTCCTCAAGCTTTTCAAAGTGCGGCGAGGCCATCTGCTTAAAGCCGTAGGCAAACTCGACCTTACCCATTACGGCCAGGCGGTCGCCCTGCTTAAGCTGCTGGGCAATCCAGGGCTGGCGGAAAAAGGCGACCTGCAGCACGCCCGTCTCGTCAACGAGTGAGACCTCGGTCACCTGCATGCGCGGACGCGGCTGCTTTTGGACGATACGATCGACCGTGGCGATGATGGTACACACGGTACCGATGGGCGCCATCTCGATGGACCAGGAGCGCGTAAAGTCCAGGTATCGATGAGGGATATGGAGAAGGAGGTCCCCCACCGTCCGAATTCCCAGACGGCGAAGGGCCTCCTCACGTTTACCCGAAACATATTTGAGTCGCGCGATATCCTCGTCGAGCGCATTGCTCTGGGCCTGTCTCTTATACACATCTCCGAGCCCACGAGACTACGCTGCATCT
>CABSMN010000039.1 GCA_902478765.1 uncultured Collinsella sp. | reverse complement strand
TACACTTCTAGCTTCGTCGGCAGCGTCAGATGTGTATAAGAGACAGCTATATGCAGATCTACGGTGACTACCACCCCATGCTGTTCCGCTTGGGCAACGCCGCGACCTTCTTTAAGGAGTTCATTCGCCTGGCCGCCGTTGACAAGTGCTTTAAGACCGGTATTCCGGCGCTGCGCCGTGGCATGAAGGACGCCCGCAAGATCGTTAAGGATCCCAACTGGAAGCCCATGCCTCCCATGAAGGGCGCCGAGCAGTAAAAGGGCTTTCGCCCGCCGCTACAGTCGTTGGCACACCACGGACACACGCTGACCGTCAAAACCAAAGCCCCAACGCATGCGCCCGACGGCGGGGCGCGGCACGCGGATATCATCGATGCCGTCGCGCTCTATGTCGAGCAGCGCCTGAACCGCCAACAGTTCCAGGCCCAGGGCATCGACGCCAGGGTCGTACATCATGTTGATCGTTATCAGCGGTCGCTCATCGAGCATGCCGAGCGTGTCGGCCACGTCAAACACCCGACCGGTGGGAATCACCTGGATATCCCAGCGATCCGAGACGCCACTTCGCTTGGAGCTGGGATTGCAATAGCCGGGCAGTCCAAAGCAGAGCCCCTGAAGCGCCAGATGATAGGCTGTTAGCATATCTGATTGGCCCACATCGATGCCCAGATCGCCGATAGCACAGCTCAAAGCTTGCTTTACAGTGTCCTCGTCTCCTCGGCACAGCCCGTCATGGAACGAGTCGATAACTCCAACGTCCTCAACGGCGCACTCAAACCATTCCAGAATTACAAGACGGAGCGCCTGACGCACTTCGTTATTAGGCAGACGCAGGGAACGAAGGCACGCGCCGTCCTCCGAATGCCCCGTCATATCCGTCGTAAGGAATCCAGACAGATACAGCGCAGTCCAGATATCTTCGGGCTTGGCGGCATCGGCCTCCTCGGCATGCACATGCACTGGCGCCTCAATAAACCCATGCGGTTCAAGCAAATCAAACAATGCGGACAGGCGCATGAGATTCCAGTCACCGACACATGCGCTCAGACGGTCGGCGTAACCATACAGATCTGCCCGAACAGGCGCGACGCAACCGCGATGTGCGTAGTCCACCACACGCTCCGGGCTCGAGCAATAAAAACCACCAAGCAGATAGCCCTCGAGCCACTCGCGCGCGTCATCCAGACAATCGTTGCGCCCGATGCGATCCAGCAGCACCCGGACTTCGTCGTCAGAAAAACCGAACCATCGATCACACCAACTCGACAGCGGCGTCGCCGACCGATAGGAAACCCCACGTTGGGACAACGCAAACTCGGCAGGACCGGGGCGCTCGCCCATAAGACACGTCAATCGCAACGAGTCGCCGGCATCGGCAATGGTGTCGAACAACATTCGGCTGAGCGACTCAAGGGAATCCACGCTACCGTCGTCCTTAGCGTCCAAACGCTTTGGACATACCGCGTCGTAGTCGTCTATCAGAAGAACAACCTGCTCATCGAAAGCTGTCTGGAGCAGTTTAATGAGCACGCCAAGCGCCGCATCGGTCTCATTATCGCTTGCCACCCCACGCGCCGCCCTCTCGATAAGACGAACCTCACGTCTTGACAGATCAGGCGCGGCAAGCAGCGGCAGCAATCGGGCGCACTCGTGCGCGACAGCGCTGCGAATAGCCGCCGCAGCATCAACGTCGCGCCTCACAGTGGCAGTTGAAAAGTCGAGCGTGATGACCGGATAACACGCGTGCTCATCACGATAGCGACCGCCGCCCGCCTGCCAAATCTGGGTGCCGACGAACGGGCTTCGATCCGGCCGTTGATCAGGTCGTTCCAAATAGCATTTGAGCATCGATAGGTTCATGCTCTTGCCAAAACCCTTGGGCCGACAACAAAGCGCAACAGGCGCTTCGCTGTCCAATATATCGGCAATAAACATAGTCTTATCGACGAGTAGACACCGATTGATTGCATCTGAAAAGTCGTGTACATCAACCGGCAGAGCTGCGTTATCCGCATAATTGAGCAACCATGCGCCAAACGCATGAGCAACACCATAATTCGCCTGTTCAGACACCGTAAACTCTCCTTCTAACGCAGCACGATGCCCATTGTAGCGAGCGGGTCGAGCGCAACAATATCGGCATGCAAACGTTTCGGGCAACGGTAGCAACAGACCCCCGAGGGGGCATAACAAATCGTTGCACAACAAAAACGGGGCCCGATGCCGCCGCACCGGACCCCGTCCCAAACTCTTATAGAAAACGATCTGGAAGATTACTCCTCCGAGCCGTCCTCCCCTGAAGCCTTGTTCTGCTGATCGAGTTTATGCTTGCCACTTACGATAGACGTGGCGCCCAGCGTGGCCAAGCTTGCACTGGCAAGGCTCGCCATCACAATCAGATCGCCCGTCTTGGGCATATTGCCGCCAGATGACTTGGTAGTTGTAGTCGTCGTGGTTGTAGTGGTCACCGTTTTGGAATCATTCTGCTCCTGGGCCTGGTTGTCGGCACCGCTCTTGTCGTCGTCTTCGGACTGCTTCTTTTCGCCCCCGGCCTTGCTCTTGTCCTTCTCCTCAGATTCAGACTTCTTATCCTCGCCCTTCTTCTGTTCGGACTTGTCGCTCTTCTCCTCAGAGCTAGAACTCTTATCGGATTCGGTCTTCTCGGAAGCCTCGTCCTTGGAGTCGCCCTTTGCAGCCTCGGTCTTTTCCGTGGAAGCTTGACCAGAATTGCCCTTGTTCGAAGTCGAACCGTTATTGACGCCAGCCATCAGCGAAGAGCCCAGCGTAGAACCAAGCTGCACGGAGAAAGAAGGCTTCTTGTCCGGCGAAGCAACGGGAGCGTCCGGTGCCTTATTCGAGTCGTCCTTGGAAGCATCAGAACCAGGGGCTGCGTCAGAGCCGGAGCCATTGTTAGAGCCGGTGTCAACGGACGAATCGCTCGAGCCGGTGGATGAGTTAGAGGTGCCAGCGCCGGTCGAACCAGAAGCGTCGCTGTCCGTATTGCCGGCAGAGCTTGAAGACGAATCGCCCGCAGCAGAGCCGTTCGAAACGGAGCCGTTCGAGGTAGAGCCGTTGTTGGTAGTGCCACCAGCAGAGCCATCACCGTCAGCATCGGTCGAGGGCGCATCCATCCTGTCATCGTTAGCATCGTCACGCGAGTCGTCATTCGAATCAGGCGCCGGCGTAGGCTCGGGCTGCACGGGCGTCGCAGCGGCAGCGGCCTCGTCCTCGGCGATATAAACCAAGCAGTCCTTCAGCTCGTTGCGGTAGCGGTTCTTCCAGCCCTCATGATACTGGGGCTGGCTCGAATACTTGGTCGCCACGTTATTGACCACGCTGTTGGAAAGCGCCGTCACAAACTCGCGGTCGGACATATCGTTGGAGAGATTCGCCCAACGGAAGAAGTCCCTGCAGCCACCGGTGCCGCACATGTTGGTGATGCTCCACACCATGCCCTTAACGCAATCGGCACGGCCTGAAATATCAATACCCAAGCCGCTCTTAAGCCACGCCTCGGTCACCGCATAGTACGAGTTGTACGCATAGGCATCTTGAAGAGCTGAGAACTCAACAGGATCGATGTTATAAGCGCCCTGGAAGGCCTCCTGCGCAATACGGCCCAGCTCAGTGAGCTGGCCGTTCTCGTACATGGCATTGCTCGTGTTAGAAATCTCGCTGCCGCGATCAATCGCATCCTTGAGCATGCTGTATTTTTCGGGGTTGTAGTTGTAGGCCTGCTTCATAAACGGAATGAGCGACCATCGACGGTCGAACTGGTAATAACCCAGCGCGTTATAGCCGTCGCCATACGAAAAGCCCTGGTTATAGTTGCCATGGCTCTCGTACTTGGTAAAGTACTTCATCTCGGGGGTCACGTTAACAAACGAAACGCCCTGGACCGACCTCAGCACGCCCGAGAAGGACTGCTGGGTATAGAGACCCTTATCGATATCGGTGGCACCCGAGGCAACGCCCGGCGTGGGCTCCTCGGCAGCGGCGGGTGCCGGCGCGGAAACGGCGCCAAACGAAAGCGCCAGCGTCAGGCCCGCGACAATAGCAGAATGCTTGCGCTGCATAAGATCCTCCCTGCATTGGTGTAGTTAAAGTGCAGTTTGCAAAGATAAGAGTAAGTATTGCAGCTCGCCCGTTGTTGCACAACAACCCCTCGGTAAACGGCAACAACCCTCCGCGAAATCCGCGAAATCTAAAGGAATTAAACAAACTGGTCGTCGGGCACCAGAAGAAGATCGCCGTAGCGTCCCATCAGCCCGTCTCTCAACTGACAGAAAGCGGGGATATAGACGTTCAAGATACGCTGAATCAAATCTTGAGCGAGCTTGTTGTCATAGATATGGACGTTCGTATTGCGGTCTCTGAGCATATCTAGCCATGCCGCCTCATCAATAAAGTCGTAGAATCGGTAGGCTTCCTTCAAGATGGCACGAGGAGACCCCGATGCAGCAAGCGTGGCGCCCTCATACTCGAGCAGACGTTTAAGGAGCTTCCAGCTCAGTTCAAACTGAAGGTTGAACTTATTAATCAATCCACTCTGAACAAAATCATTGCTAAGATCCTGATTGGGTGCATCCTCAAGATTCGCCAAGGCGCTGGCAAAGTTCTCATATTTTTTCATACAGAATCACACCATCCCTGGCAATTTCATCGAGCAATTGCTGCGATAAGGACTCATCCAGATTGACGACGTCTATATCTAAAAGAGTATCAAGACGCTCCTCTATCAGATATGAGAAACGGTCGAAATCCCGGCAACCTGCTACAGCAATATCAATATCGCTCTTAGGCAAGTTGTCACCGCGGGCACGAGAACCAAACAGCACAACCCTCTCGGCGTCACATTCCCGAGCAAAAATCTCAATTTGCTTGTACACCTTGTCGAGAGATACCATCTGCAGCCCTACAGCTTAATGTCGAAGTTGATCTCGGGGACGGCAGCAAGGTCGGCCAACGTCACGCCGTCGACGTACTTTTCGATCACGTCGTCCAGACCGCGCCAGAATTTGACGGTCGAGCAAAGATCGCTGCGGGCGCAGCTGTTGTCGATGCCATCGCACGCCACCGGAGCCGTGCTGCCCTCGACGGCGCGCAGGATGTCGCCGGCACGCACCTCGGCCGGGTCCTTGGCCATCATGTAGCCGCCGCCCTTGCCGCGCACGCTCTTAAGGAGGCCCGCCTTCATGAGCGGACGGACCAGCTGTTCCAGATACTTTTGCGAGATACGCTCGCGGTCGGCGACCTCGCGCAGGGCGATCTTGCCCTCGGCGTCACCAAGCGCTGCGATATAGATCATCAGTCGGAGGGCATAGCGGCCCTTAGAAGAAATGAGCATACCTACCCTCCCATTGCATCTGGGACAACATAACCAGGTTTGTTTGTCCCATTTCTTAAGTAAGTGGGACAAACACAACAGGTTATTTTGTCCCAGAATTTGAAAAGTCGAGTGGATTAGTCGGGTTTTCCCTTGACTAACGCCGAACCCATAGTAACTTTATTCCGAGAAGATTCCTAGGGTTTCGCACACCCATGAGTACACCATATACAGAGAGGGACAGCATGAGCGCAAATCCGCTGCTTTCCATCGAAGGTCTGACCGCCTCCGTGGACGAGAAGACCATCCTCCACAACGTCAACCTTAACGTCGCCGCCGGCGAGACCCACGTGTTGATGGGACCCAACGGCGCCGGCAAGTCCACCCTTGGCCACCTGGTCATGGGCGACCCCGTCTACACGGTCAACGACGGCCGCATCGTCTTTGACGGCCAGGACATCACCGAGCTCACCACCGACAAGCGCTCGCGCGCCGGCCTGTTCCTGAGCTTCCAGGCCCCGGTCGAGATCCCCGGCGTGCCACTGTCGAGCTTTTTGCGCGCCAGTATCGCCGGCCGCCCCGGCCTGGAGATGAAGGGCAAGGAATTCCGTCGTCGCGTCAAGGAGCTCGCGGCCGAGCTTAACATGGATACCGCCTACCTCAACCGTGAGCTGGGCGTGGGCTTCTCGGGCGGCGAGAAAAAGAAGGTCGAGATGCTCCAGCTTCTGCTGCTGCAGCCCAAGCTCGCCATCTTGGACGAGACCGACTCCGGCCTGGACGTCGACGCCCTGTCCACCGTCAGCCACGGTATGGACGCCTACCGCAAGAGCTGCGACGGCTCCATGCTCATCATCACGCACAACACGCGCATCCTGGAGCACCTGGATGTCGACCGCGTCCACGTTATGGTCAAGGGCCACATCGTGCGCGAGGACGATGCCTCGCTGATCCCCTGGATCGACAAGAACGGCTTTGAGACCTTCGAGCGCGAGGCCGCCGAGCAGCGCGCCCAGGCCGAGGCCGCCGCTGCCGAGCAGCAGGCGTAAAGGGGCGACGCAATGACCAAGAACCGCACCGAGGTCGCGGACATCGACCGCAGCCTCTACGACTTCACCTACGGCGAGGAGGGATTCGAGCGCCTCGACGCCGGCATCACGCCCGACATCGTGCGCGAGATCAGCGCCAAGAAGGACGAGCCACAGTGGATGCTCGATCTGCGCTTAAAGTCCCTCGAGATCTTCAATCGTTTTCCCGACCCGACGTGGGGCCCCTCGATCGAGGGCCTGGACATGGACAACATCGTCACCTACGTCAAGCCCAACACCGACCAAAAGCACGACTGGGAGTCGGTGCCCGACGACATCAAGAACACCTTTGAGCGCCTGGGCATCCCCGAGGCCGAGCGCAGCTACCTGGCGGGCGTCGGCGCGCAGTACGACTCCGAGCTGGTCTACCACAACATGCAGGACACCGCGTCCAAGATGGGTATCGTCTATTCCGGCATCGAGGAGGCCCTGCACGACCCGCAGTGGGAGCCGCTCATCCACGAGAAGTTTATGACGCTCATCCCGCCCACCGACCACAAGTTTGCGGCCCTGCACGGCGCCGTATGGTCGGGCGGCTCGTTTGTCTACGTGCCCAAGGGCACCAAGTTGGACTTCCCGCTGCAGAGCTACTTCCGCCTTAACGCCAAGGGCGCCGGCCAGTTTGAGCACACGCTCATCATCGTCGAGGACGACGCCGACCTGCACTTCATCGAGGGTTGCTCCGCGCCCAAGTACAACGTTGCCAACCTCCACGCCGGCGCCGTCGAGCTCTTTGTGGGCAAGCGTGCGCACCTGCGCTACTCGACCATCGAGAACTGGTCCAAAAACATGTACAACCTCAACACCAAGCGTGCGCGCGTGGACGAGGATGGCGACATAGAGTGGATCAGTGGCTCCTTCGGCAGCCACGTGGGCTACCTCTACCCCATGAGCGTGCTCAACGGCCGCCGCGCCCGGTCGAGCTTTACCGGCATCACCTTTGCCGGCGCCGGGCAGAACCTCGATACCGGCTGTAAGGTCGTGCTCAACGCCCCCGAGACCTCGGCAACCGTCGAGACCAAGGGCATCTCCAAGAGCGGCGGCATTCAGACCTTCCGCAGCTCCATCGTGGCCACGCCCAAGGCCGAGGGTTCCAAGGCAACCGTGAGCTGCCAGTCGCTCATGCTCGACGACCAGAGCCGCTCCGACACCATCCCCGCCATGGACATCCGCGCCAAGAACGTCGACATCGGCCACGAGGCCACCATCGGCCGCATCGGCGACGACAAGGTGTTCTACCTGATGAGCCGCGGCATCTCGGAGGAAGAGGCCCGCACCATGATCGTCAACGGCTTTGCCAACCCGGTCTCCAAGGAGCTGCCGCTGGAGTACGCCGTCGAGATGAACAACCTGATCAAGCTCGAGATGGAAGGAGCGATCGGATAATGAAACAGGAAACCAACACCGCTGCTACCACACTCGAGCAGGTCAACGCGATGCCGGCTGCCACATGGGGCTGGCTGAAGATGAATCAGACCAAGCTCGAGCTCTCTGACGAGCTTGCCGTCGCTTCCGCCGA
The DNA here is from genome assembly GCA_902478765.1 of uncultured Collinsella sp. Taxonomy (GTDB): domain Bacteria; phylum Actinomycetota; class Coriobacteriia; order Coriobacteriales; family Coriobacteriaceae; genus Collinsella. The sequence goes on along the minus strand of CABSMN010000039.1, from coordinate 409 downwards.
GACCATTGAGGTTGAGGGCTTGGATGAGCAGTTTGCTGGCACGGCCGACGCCTTCGATACCGCCATGGACGCCATGGCCGAGCGCTTCCCCGAGCGCCGCGCCTCCGCCCCTGGCGATGCCGCCGACCGCGCCCGCATCACGCCCGAGACCGAGCTTGACGTGCCCGCCACCTCTGTCTACCAGGCCGGCGCCATCAAGCTCGAGGAGGAGCTCTCCCCCGCCGAGGCCTTCGAGACCGGCATGGGCGAGGCCGTCTACGCATATCTGGCCGACCACGCCACCAAGCGCATCGTCATCGATGTGCCCGCATACAAGCACGCCACGGTTACCGTGCGCGTGAGCGGTGTCGATACCGCCGCGGCCATCGCCGCCATCGACCTGTCTCTTATACACATCTCCGAGCCCACG
>CABSMN010000038.1 GCA_902478765.1 uncultured Collinsella sp. | reverse complement strand
TGTGTATAAGAGACAGCCTCGGATTGGGTCATAGTGTCTGTCGGTACCAAAGCATCGGCGTCGCCTTGATCCAAACCTACCAAAAAGGGACAGGTTTATTTTGGTCGGTTTTATCTGAGCAAACGTGGTTGTCTATCGCAATGTAGTCGTTGGGAACGTTTTGTTTGAGTAGTCGTTTAAGAGCGTCCCCAATGACTACATAGGATGAGAGTGGATAATCTCCCGGTTTGAGCCTGCATTCAAGCTCAAAGTGGGAGATTATCCACTCTCGTTTTTGTTCTACCTACATTTGTAGGAACAGTTCGTGGAGGCGGGTGTCTTCATCGAGTTCGGGGTGGAAGGTTACGCCGAGCTGGTTGCCCTGGCGGGCGGCGACGATGCGGCCATCGACCTCTGCCAAGGCCTTGGCGTCGCCGTGGACCTCGACGATGCGGGGCGCGCGGATAAATGTCAGCGGCACTTCACCGTCGATGCCGTCTACCTGTCCCTTGGTGCGAAAACTGCCGAGCTGTCTGCCATAGGCATTGCGCTCAACGAGCACATCCATGGTTGCCAAACGCGGCGTGCCCTTATCGTCATGAGCGGCAAGGTCGTGAGCCAGCAGAATCAGGCCGGCGCAGGTGCCCAGGACGGGCATGCCTTCAGCGATACGGGTACGAAGCTCCTCGAGCATGCCCAACTCATCAAGCAGTTTCCCTTGAACGGTAGACTCGCCGCCGGGAAGTACCAGACGGTCAAAGTTCTGCTTCAAATCAGCCGCCTGCCTCAGCTCAATACAGCGTGCGCCCAGCTCAGATAGCCTTGCCTCATGCTCGGCAAAAGCGCCCTGGACCGCCAGCACGGCGACCGTTTGGTCTGCATAATCGCTCATGTGCGATCCTTTCTGCTGGACTAGCGCCCGCGCTCCTCCATGATGATCTCGATTTCGTCGGCGTTGATGCCCACCATGGCCTCGCCCAGGTCCTCCGAAAGCTCGGCGATGAGCTTGGCGTCGGTGAAGTTTGCCACGGCCTTGACGATGGCGGCGGCGCGCTTGGCGGGGTCGCCGCTCTTAAAGATGCCCGAGCCAACAAAGACGCCCTCGGCGCCCAGCTGCATCATCAGCGCGGCGTCGGCGGGAGTCGCGACTCCGCCGGCGGCAAAGTTTACGACGGGGAGCTTGCCCGTGGCATGGACCTCGCGCACCAGCTCAACCGGAATCTGCAGCTGCTTGGCTGCCTCAAAGAGCTCGTCGTCGCGCAGGGCAACAACGTCGCGGATCTGCTTTTGGATCTTGCGCATATGGCGCACGGCCTGAACGACGTCGCCCGTGCCCGGCTCGCCCTTGGTGCGAATCATCGTGGCGCCCTCGGCAACACGGCGCAGCGCCTCGCCCAGATCGCGGGCGCCGCAGACAAACGGCACGTCAAACTGGGTCTTGTCGATGTGATAGACATCATCGGCGGGGGAGAGGACCTCGGATTCGTCGATGTAGTCGATTTCGATGGCCTGCAGGATCTGCGCCTCGACAATGTGGCCGATGCGGCACTTGGCCATAACGGGGATGGAGACGGCCTCCTGGATGCCCTTGATCATCTTGGGATCACTCATGCGCGAGACGCCGCCTGCGGCGCGGATGTCGGCCGGGATGCGCTCGAGCGCCATGACGGCGCAGGCGCCTGCCTCCTCGGCGATACGTGCCTGCTCGGGCGTGGTGACGTCCATGATGACGCCGCCCTTGAGCATCTGCGCGAGCTCGCGGTTGAGTTTGACGCGATCGGCCTTGCTGGTCTGTTCTGCCATGGTTGCTCCCTTGGTTGACATGTGCATTGCTTGACGGAACATCCTATCGGGGAGCTGGGTATGGCGAAATACTCAGTTTTCGAGATAATAACAAGGTCAGAGTAATACCAGATTGAATGACTTAATAAGGCCAGGTGATAGGCTCGTGCTTGACTACAATTTGGAAAAACGCGGCGAAGCATCGCTCTATGAGTATGTTTACCAGCAAATTCGCGATGATATTGTTGCCGGGCGCATTGCGGCAGGGGAGCATCTGCCGTCTAAGCGCGCCTTTGCGAGTCATCTGGGTATCAGTGTCATTACCATCGAGAATGCATATAGCCAGTTGCTTGCCGAGGGTTATATTTGCTCAATGCCGCGTCGCGGCTACTACGCGTGCGAGCTTCCGGATGCGCCGGTTTTGGCTTTGGCTGCGGGGGATATCGACCGAGATGCTGTTCCTGTTGGTCCCAGCGCGCATGATGCCATGGGGCAGGCAGAGCGATTCGATGCACTTTCTCCTTCCGCTTTGGAGGCGGCGCGGCTTTGGCAAAGTGCGCTACGGGCGACGCTGACGTCCGAAGACGAGCGTGAAATCTTTTCGCCCGCACCGGCGCAGGGCACCGCTCGACTGCGACGTGCGATTGCGCACCATCTGCGCGGGACAAGGGGCATGAATGTCAATCCCGACAATATCGTTATCGGTGCGGGCGCCCAGCTGCTCGATACCATGTTGGTTCAGTTGCTTGGCGCGGACAAGGTGTATGCCGTCGAGGATCCAGGCTATTTGCGCTTGACGCGCATCTATCAGGCCATGGGTTGCGAAGTGCGGCATGTCCCGTTGGATGCTGAGGGCGTGGACTTGAGCGCGCTGCAGAAAACCGGGACCGATGTCCTTCACCTGATGCCGTCTCATCAGTATCCGACCGGTCTTGTGACAAGCATTGCACGTCGCTATGCGTTGCTGAGCTGGGCCGCCGAGCGGCCAGGTCGGTATCTCATCGAAGACGACTTTGATTGTGAGTTTCGCCTTGCCGGCAAGCCGATTCCCGCGCTCGCGTCGATCGATGCCGCTCAATCGGTCATCTATACCAACACGTTTTCGAAGAGCCTTTCATCGGCGTTGCGTTTGGCGTACATGGTGTTGCCCGATGAGCTGATGGAACGGTTTGGGCGCGACCTTGGTTTTTACGCTTCGTCGGTGAGCTCTGTTGACCAGGTCGCTTTAGCGCGCTTGCTGGAATCGGGTGATTACGAGCGGCATGTTAACCGCGTGCGCGTGCGTGCTCGCGAGGCACGCGATGGCCTGGCAGCGCTTGTACGGAAAGCGTTTCCGGCAGGGGAGGTCTCGATCGAGCATGCAGACGCGGGCCTTTACTGCACTGTTGCCCTGGCCGAGGACAAGGCGGGGGAGAGTTTCGCGAAGGCTCTCGCTGACGCTCGTATTTCCTATGTCAACATCGCCGATTGCCTGTGGACGGCTGATCGGGCATCGACTAAGAACGCTCCATCTCGCGTCCTCATACAATACGACGACCTGAGCCCTCAGTCGCTCAGTGTTCTTCAAGAGCAGCTGCAATAAGCCCACGAAGAAGGCCCGAACCAATACGGTCCGGGCCTTCTTCGAGCTAGAGGTTATGTCTCAGGCAGTTGGCTTAGCCAAAGTAACGCTTGAGCAGGCCGGCGAAAGCCTTGCCGTGGCGAGCCTCGTCGCGAGCCATCTCGTGCACGGTGTCGTGGATAGCATCGAGACCGGCGGCCTTGGCGCGCTTGGCAAGATCGGTCTTGCCGGCGGTGGCGCCGTTCTCGGCCTCAACGCGCATCTCGAGGTTCTTCTTGGTGGAGTCGGTCACGACCTCGCCCAGAAGCTCGGCGAACTTGGCGGCGTGCTCGGCCTCCTCGTGGGCAGCCTTCTCCCAGTACAGGCCGATCTCGGGATAGCCCTCGCGATGGGCGACGCGAGCCATGGCCAGGTACATGCCGACCTCAGAGCACTCGCCCTCAAAGTTGGCGCGCAGGTCGGCAACGATGTCCTCAGAGACGCCCTCCATCTTGGCGACGCCCACGACGTGCTCGGCAGCCCACTCGAGCTGACCCTCCTCCTGCTTCAGGAAGCGAGAACCGGGAACGCCGCACTGGGGGCACTTGAAATCCTCGGGCAGCTGGTCGCCGTCGAACTCTTCCACATAACCGCAAACGGGGCAAACAAACTTCATGATTCGATCCTTTCGATCGATGGCGATGGTGCGCTCGTCCGGTCCCGTAAGGGCCCTCTCCGGACGTGCGTCTTGACGGGTTCTATTATCCATAAATGAGACCGAATGTGAAGCCTATTAGGAATGATTTTTAATAAAACAATTTAAGCATGTGAAGATGTTGATTGATTAACGATTGGCAAGCCATATGCGACCTCCGATGAGTACAATCGGTCGAGCAAATGTTGACCAATCAACAAATGAAGGAGCTTCCTCTATGCATCTAGCCCGCCGCGCCTGGTGCCGAACGTATCAAACGGTTTTTCGCATCGCATTGCCGGTACTGCCCTATACCGAGCCACGCATTTTAGAGCACGCTGAGGAAGTGCCCGCAGTGCTTCAGGCGCGTTCGATACAGCATGTTCTTATCGTGACAGATCCCGGCATTGCCCGTCTGGGGCTCACGGCACCGCTCGAGACAGCGCTCGCGTCCAAGGGAATTAGCGCTGCGGTCTATGCCGAAACACGTGCGAACCCCACGGTCTCAAACGTGGAGGAAGCGACATCTCTGTATCGAGAGAGCGCCTGCCAGGCCATTATCGGCTTTGGTGGCGGCTCGGCCATGGACTGCGCCAAGGGCGTGGGCGCGCGCATCGCGCAGCCAAAGAAGCCCATCAACAAGATGCGCGGCCTGTTGCGTATCCATCGTCGCCTGCCGCTGCTTATCGCCGTTCCCACCACGGCGGGTACGGGAAGCGAGGTTACGCTTGCAGCGGTAATTACCGATGACGAGACGCACTACAAGTATCCCATTAACGACTTTGTGCTGATCCCGCGCTATGCGGTGCACGACCCCGAGTTTACGCGCGGCCTGCCCGCCTCCATTACGGGGCAAACGGGCATGGACGCCCTGACGCATGCCGTCGAGGCCTTTATCGGGCGCAGCACCACGCCCTATACGCGCAAGATGGCGCGCCAGGCGGTGCAGCTCATCCACGACAATTTGCTCGAGGCCTATGAGTGCGGTGGCAACATGCGTGCGCGCCGCAATATGCTTTCGGCGGCGTATAAAGCGGGCGTTGCCTTTACGCGCTCTTATGTTGGATACGTCCATGCCATCGCGCACAGCCTGGGCGGGCGTTACGGGATTCCCCACGGCTTGGCCAACGCCATCATCTTGCCGCACATGCTTCGTGCCTATGGCGAAGCCGCTGCTCCTAAACTCGCCGATCTCGCCCGCATGGCCGGTATCGCGCCGGCTAACGCGCAGGACAGCCTGGCGGCCGAGGCCTTTATCGATTGGGTCGACCGCATGAACGAGGCCCTGGGAATCCCCAAATATGTCTCGGGTATTCGCCGCTCCGATATTCCGCAAATGGCGACGCATGCCGATGCCGAGGCCAATCCCCTGTACCCCGTTCCGCTATTAATGGACCGCTTGGAGCTCGAGCATATGTATGAAGTCGTTGCAGGTGGTATGTTTGAGGGCGAGAACTAGGAGGGTCCATGAACACCGAGGAAATTGCGTGCATCGTCGGCGATCAGCGCGCCTACTTTAAGACGCACGCCACGTTTGATGTCGATGCTCGACGTCGTGCGCTCGTGAGTTTACGCGATGCAGTGCGGGCCCACGAGGCCGATATTGCCCATGCGCTCAAGACCGATCTGGGCAAGTCGCATGACGAGGCCTATATGTGCGAGATCGGCACGTCGCTTTCCGAGATTCGTCATCAGATTACGCACGTGGCCCGATGGAGCCGCCCGCGCCTGCGTCCGTGTGACCTCGCCAACGCCGTGAGTGTGTGCAAGACGCAGTCCGTGCCCTATGGCGTCACGCTCATCATGGCTCCGTGGAACTACCCGTTTTTGCTGACGCTCGAGCCACTCGCCGGCGCCCTTGCCGCGGGCAATACCGTGGTCATCAAGCCGAGCGCCTATGCTCCGACATCGAGCGCGGTGCTCAAGCAAATCTGTGAAGAGGCATTTGATCCGCGCTTGGTGACGGTCGTCGAAGGCGGGCGTGCCGAAAACGAAGTGTTGCTCGATGAGTGCTGGGACAAGATCTTCTTTACCGGTAGCGTTCCGGTCGGCAAGCTCGTCATGGAGCGTGCAAGTAAAAACCTCACGCCCGTGACGCTTGAGCTGGGCGGAAAGAGTCCCTGCATCGTGGATGCGACGGCTAACTTGAAGGTCGCGGCACGCCGTATCGCCTTTGGTAAATGGCTCAACGTGGGGCAGACCTGCGTGGCGCCCGACTACCTGCTGGTCGATACGCGCGTGCACGACGAGCTGCTGGGTCTCATCAAGGAAGAGACCCGCCGTATGTTTGGCGAGCATCCGCTCGATAACGAAGATTACGGGCATATCGTCAACGCCAAGCATTTTGCGCGCGTGCGCGGGCTGATCGATCCCGATAAGGTTGTGCTTGGAGGTACCGCGCGCGAGACTTCGCTCAAGATCGAGCCGACGATTTTGGACGGCGTGTCCCCCGATGACGCCGTGATGCAGGAGGAGATTTTCGGCCCCATCTTGCCGGTGCTGACGTTTGAGAGCCTAGACGAGGCAGAGACGTTTATTACGGATTGCCCGACGCCGTTGACCCTGTATATCTTTAGTCAAGACCGCGCAGTTCAGCAGCGCTTTGTGCGTTACGTGCCCTTTGGTGGTGGCTGTGTTAATGACACCATTATGCATTTGGCCACGAGCCATATGGGCTTTGGCGGCATGGGGGCGAGCGGTATGGGACAGTACCATGGACGCGAGAGCTTCGATACGTTTAGCCACAAGAAGAGCATCGTGAACAAGGCAACGTGGCTGGACGTGCCGTTCCGCTATGCCCCTTACGCAAACTGGAAGCACAAGTTCGTGCGCATGTTTGTGCACTAGAAAAGGGTGCGGGTAATACGAACAGATGTTCCTATTACCCGCATTTTGCGTTAGACTACTGCTATGGAGCACGGATGGGCCAACTCCCTTTAGAAGGGATTTGGTATGAACGTAAGCGATGTTATTTCGTTATTGGCGTTGTTGATCGCGGCTATCGAACTCGGCCTGTTTATCGGCCGAATGAAATAGCCGCCCCCGCGTAAGCGAAGACGGCCACTTCTCACGATGAAAACGTGTATCGGAGTTGGCAAGACCCGCAGCCACGGGTGCCATCCGTGTCTCTATCTTAGCTGTAAGCGTTCCGCCGCGCAAGCGTTGCGGCAAGCGATTGAAAGACGCAGACAGGATGAATTTGTGTCCGCACGGGCCCGTAGACTTCTCAACTATGTGGTGGATGCTCGCTAATCGGTAAGAGAGGCAGTCATGTTTGATGACGATGACCTGTTCGATCTGACAGACGATCCGTTTGAGTGGGATATGCTACTCGATGACGATGAGTTGGAGCAGGACCGTAAGAAGCGGCAGGGCAAGAAGGCGCGGGATGACGCTTCGAAAAAGCAGGACAAGCGTCGCCGAGGTCTGTTCGGCGGGCTCTTTGGGTGACCGTCTCATCGCCGCGTCTGTATACTAAACAGGTCTTATACGCGTTGCGAAATGAGGACAGAGACGATGATGTGGTTTACCGCCGACCTGCACCTGGGCGATACGAATATCTTGCACGACATGGATCGACCGTTTGACTCGGTCGAGGAGATGAACCGCAAGGTCATCGATGCCATCAATGAGTGCGTGGCTGTGGACGACCGCCTCTATATCCTGGGAGACTTTACGTATCGTTTGCCCATGGCGGAGGCAGTGCGCCTGCGCGAGCGCATCGAATGCCAGAACGTGACGCTCATCCGTGGTAACCATGATGGCGATTGGGGAGATCCGGACGCGCCGCACATTTGGGATGAGGTGCGCGATTATCTGGAGGTCGCCCCCGGTTACGCTAAGGGCCATCGCCTGGTAATGAGCCATTACCCCATGCTCAGCTGGAATGGCAAGGCGCGCGGCGCCATCATGCTGCACGGGCACATTCACAGCAGGGGAGACCGCACCAACGCGCGCAATCGCGATCGCGAGCGCCCTATCTTTCGCTACGACGTTGGCCTCGATGCCAACAACTACAAGCCCGTTAGCCGCGACCAGATTCTCGGCTTCTTTGGACTGTAGCCCTCAAACCACCACAAAGGGGACAGGCACCTTTGTGGTGGTCCTTGCATAGATTGGAGTCGCTATGAAGCAATTGCTCATTCGTGCCGACGATATCGGTTATTCGTATGCCGTTAACCTGGGGATTGCCCGCAGTATTAATGAGGGCCTGGTGCGCTCGGCGGGCCTTATGCCCAACATGCCCGAGGCCGAGCGTGGTTGGTCGCTCGTGGCGGATGCCGGCATTGCGGTGGGCCAGCATACCAACGTATGTCTGGGCAAGCCGTGTGCCGACCCGGCGCTCATTCCGAGCATGCTCAACGAGAACGGCGAGTTCCATAGCAGCCGTACCTTCCGCGA